>JAEOSP010000221.1 GCA_016840305.1 Candidatus Hodarchaeota archaeon | reverse complement strand
CGTAAATTACACATGTTGACTCATGTTCAGCAATAATACTCCCATTCACTGCCTTTATTTTTTTTGATCCCTCTAACCCATCTTTACCCATTCCTGTGAGGATGACCCCAATTACATTATTTCCATACACTTTAGCAGCCGAATCAAATGTAACATCAATTGCAGGCATTAAGAAATTTACTTTCTCACCTTTATACAAATTAAATCGTTTTGTTTCTTGAATAGCGCAATGTTTTCCCCCTGGAGCAATATAAATTCGATTAGGTTTAATTAATTCATTATTTTTGGGAAGACGAATATTTAAGTGAGGATATAACCTTTGTAATCTTTCAACCCATTGTTTTACCATTTCATGTGGCATATGCTGTATAATAACCACAGGAGAAAAATTTGTTGGAATTTTGGAGAGAATCAATGAAATTGCACGTGGCCCACCTGTTGAGGCTCCTATTACGATCAATAAATCACTAGATTTTCTTAACACTCTTTTAGGCTTTTCAATCACTATAGGTTTCTCAATTTCACCTTCATCCAAAAATGATTGAAAATCAAATCCTGTGATCACTTTTTTCAGATTTATTTGAGAAAGATTCAGAATTTTATCTATTAATTCACGTTTAAAGCGTTTATCATCATGAGAATCATCTGGACTTGTTTTTCTAACAAATTCTACCGCTCCAGATTCGAAAGCGGCCATGCCTAAATTCGATAAGGAAGCATCAATATCTTTCTGACTTAGAGAAGAAACAATAACAACAGGTACAGGAAATCGATCCATAATATGACCTATTGTCTCGAAACCATTCATCTCTGGCATCATAATATCCATAGTTACAATATCAGATTTATATTTAGATAATTCCATCTTTTGTAAAGCAATTTTACCATTAGGAGCTGTACCAATGACTTTTATACCTTTATTACTATCAGTTAATATTTCTGTGATTTTATGGCGGGCTACCGCAGAATCGTCAACAACAAATACCCTTATTTCTTTTTTCATAAGTTAATATTCCTTGGTCATTTATTAAAATTTATTTTATCTACTGAATGGTAATTTCGCCAAAGGTCTTTACTTTAAGAAATTCATTTGATTACAAAAAAAAAGCATAATGCATTGTTTAAATACAATTCATAATACTTCAAAATTGTAAAAAATCGCTGATATTCATACAACAATAGTAAATTATGAATAACAATCAGGAAACACAATCTTCTCCAACGCGATTCCTATAAAACAATTTTAAGAGGTTTGTCCATGTCATTCTTTAAATCAAATAAAAATGTGGAAGAAAACACCAAACTACTGCAAGAAATTCTTGAATTAACTCAAATAGTTAAGAATCATGAGTCTACAATTGAAAAACTTCAAGAAGAATCAATCCAATCACAAAGAACCATCCAAGATTTACTTAGAAAACAAAATGATACCGATCATAATCAAAGAACGCGATTAGATGCATTAGAAGAAAAGATTTCTAGCCAGGAAGTGAGAATTAATGAGCAAACAGAGATCAGTAGGAGTCAACAGCATGAAGTTTCACCTGAAACTACCCCGAATATGGAAGAAAGAATTAATACTGAGATTGCCTCACTTTCACAGTCCCAAATGGATACACAAACAAGAATTAGCACATTAACTCAAGCTCTTGACATACTTGGAACTGGAATGGAAGAATTGAACCAAATTATTCAACAACAGGTTGACACAAAGACAATAGAAAGTTATAAGGAGGAAGATGGGGAAGATTGGTCGAAACAAACAACGAAAGAAGTTATTAATTCTATCAAAAATGAACAGAAAAATTTATTCGATAAATTCAACGATATTGTCAAAGAATTTAATGCAAATTTCCATGAAGAGCTCACTGATACGGTAAATAAACTGCAAGATTCACATGATCGAATACTTGCTGAAATAGGCGATCATTATATGCCAAAAACCATTGGTCATGAACTTCAACAACTATTGAATGAGTTTTCTGATGAATTTAAATTTGAAACTCAAAATTTAAGGGTTCAAATTGCGAATATCAAGTATTATCAAAGGGAATTACAACAATTCAAACAGGAAATTCAAACTATGATTGACCATAAGATCAACGAGAGATTTAATCCAATATCTCGATTATTATCTTCAGTAACAACAAAAACAGAAGAAATTTCTCTTTATCTCAAGAATTCAGAGGTAACTATTACCCCTTCGACAAAACAAATGGAAAATTCCGAGAATGATCATAATTCCAGTAATTTCACAATTTGAAACGATTAAATTGATTTACTAATTCTTCACTTAGTTCTGTTAATTCTTGTGCTGACGTTTCGAGTTGAACCATTGCAGATGTCTGTTCTTGACTAGCTGCAGCTACTTCTTCACTGGACGCGCTAAACTCTTCAGATTGGGCAGAAAAGTCTTGAAAAGTAGTCTCAATTTGTATCACTGAATTTTTGAACTTATTCGTTGTGGTCGCTGTCAATTCAGATATTTCTTGACTTTTAATTTTGGTTTCTTCAGCCAATCTCCTAACATTGTCCGCAACAACAGCAAAACCCCTACCAAACTCTCCTGCCCGCGCTGCTTCAATAGCTGCATTTAGAGATAGAATATTTGTCTGTTTGGCAATCTCACTAATTGTATTTGAGGCTTGTTCAATTGTTTCGAGTGTTTCATCCACAGAAGCTGACATCGATTGGATTTCTTGACTGCCATTAATTGCATACTGGGAGATACGATTAGCTCCGCTTGAAACTTGTGTAATGGTGGCAGCAATTTCCTCACTTAATGAACTCACTTCTTGACTTAAATTCGATAAATCATTTGAAGCAGAATCAACTTTTTCTGATGATGCTTTCACTATCGATATCACTTCACGTAAATTAACTGTTGTAGAAGCTAATCCATTCATCAGTTTTCCAATTTCATCATTCCTGCCAAAAAATGAGTTATCTATTGTACTAGATGATAAATCATTTTGACTCAACTGGGCTGTGGCTTTGAGAAGAGTATCCATAGGATTGGTAATTTTATTTCTGAAAAATAGTGCGAAAATAATTGCCATGAGAAGAGAAAGTGTTATTGATATACCACTTAGCAACATAATCCCTTGGTATTGTGTATATAAATCAGCAGCAATATCTGGCCCTACTTCGCTTCGAGCGTATTTATATAATCTCGCTGTTCCTGTTGTACTTATTATCGTTGAAATACCCAAAGGTAAAACTCCTACAATTAACATTACTGCAAGGAGTTTTGTTCTCATACTCAGATTATTTATAGTTTTGATAAGGCTCATTGTAGATTAAACCAATCCTTAGCTAGGTGAATGTACGTTCCAAAAGATGAGTTGAATGGAATTTGTTCTCATAAAAGATTAACCAGTTTATAAGGTTTCAGAAATTTAGACTCTATACGTCTTATGTTTTTCTTGTAAGAATAATTGTTTATCATTTTACATGTTCATTTTTGTCCGACAAAGGTTCTTATCTCGTATTCACCGTCCTGTCTCTGTTATAACCTTAAATAGTCTCCCTTGCTATTCATCTCAAAGTGAGGTGATGAGAAAAATATTCCCATGAGGAACTGGTCTGATTCACTTGTAACTACGTTAGACGAGTTACCCGTCAAAGGCAAGGGAAGAAAGACCCCCTAAGAAGCGAGAGGTATTGGTGTTGGCGATAGTAGATGAAGAGCTATTTCAAGTAGTCCTAAAGGTCGGTTCAGTTTTACTTGTTCTGTCCTGCCGGATAGGGGATGCGTGACTCATCCCGTCGTGACTCTAAAAAGCAATTGTTTTTGTCCGACAAATGTAGTCATGAACATCTTTATTTCGTCTATTGGAATGTATATCATCAACTCCAATCTAAATTTTCGGATTTTTTTTTATCCACAACAACTTCTTCCATATGTAGGTATCCTTTTTTGTTGAAAAATATAATCGGTAAACTGGCTAATACAGCTATTAAGGTTTGATAACCTACTAATAATTAGAAATTCAAAGGTTTTTTGATCAAAATGGGAAAAACTATCATTGAAAAAATTATTGCTGACCATACCTCTGAAGAGGTTGTTCCAGGTAGCATTGTTTGGATGGAAATAGATGTAAGATCCGCACGTGATTTCGGTGGCGCGAACGTAGTTAAAAATCTGCAGAAAAATTATTCCAACGAGTCACAGGTTGCAGATCCAACAAAAACGTACTTTACTTTTGATTGTGTAGTCCCCGCGAATAATTTGGGGTATGCAGAGAATCAACAAATAGCCAGAATGTTTGCAAGAGAAAATTTACCTCGAAAAAATCTTTATGACGTTGATTCAGGGATAGGATCTCATGTAATGATCGAAAAAGGTATTGCAGTTCCAGGAACTACTGTTATTGGAACAGATTCCCATCTAAATATACTTGGAGCGATAGGTTCTTTTGGACAAGGAATGGGAGATACAGATATTGCTTTTGCATTTAAAACGGGAAGATCTTGGTTTGAAGTTCCCGATTCAATGACAATTACTATCAATGGTGAACCTGCAAAAAATGCTTCTGCTAAAGATGTAACACTAGGAGTCCTTGAACAGATCGGTTCTAAGGGAGCTTTAGGCAAATCTATTGAATTTTACGGAAATACTGTTAATTCTTTAAATCTAGCAGGAAGGATAACTTTATCTAGTATGGTTACTGAAATGGGTGGAATTATTGGATTGATAGTCCCTAATGATGAAATAATAGAATATTGTAAAGCTAGAAGTAAAAAAGAATTTTCTGTTCATACAGCGGATAATGATGTAAATTATGTAGAAGAATTAACCTTTGACTTTGATGGGATTGAACCCCGAATTGCCCTTCCTCCATCCCCTGCTAATGTCAAACCTGTAGCTGAAGTAACGGGAATCAAAGTTGATTCCGTTGTGATAGCCAGTTGTACAAATGGTCGATATGAAGACTTTGAAATAGTAGCGAAAATGCTGAGAGGTAAGAAAGTCCATCGTGATGTTATGATGAAAATTGTTCCTTCAACACAGGAAGTTTATGGAGATTTACTAAAGAATGGATTGCTATCAATATTTTATGAATCAGGAGCAATAGTAAGTAACCCTGGTTGCGGTGGTTGCGCATCAGGACAAATAGGTATGACTGGTAAGGGAGAAATACAGATTTCTACAGGAAATAGGAACTTTGCAGGTAAACAGGGAAAAGGTGACACTTATCTCGCTAGTCCAGCGACTTCAACTGCTGCTGCGATTGCAGGGGAAATTGTAGTACCGGAGGTAATCTAAATGGGTAAAACAACAGTAATCAAGGGGAAAGCCATTGTAATAAAGGATTCTAAAGGTAATGGTATAGATGATATTGATACAGACATGATTTTTCACAATAAACATCTTCACATTACGAACATTAATGAAATGGGTCAATTTGCTTTTGGTAATCTACCTGGTTGGGAAAAGATTAGCGATATGGTTACTGGGAATGATATACTGATAGTTGGAAAGAATTTTGGTGCAGGGTCATCACGACAACAAGCGGTAGATTGCTTCACTGCTCTTGGTGTAACTCTCATTATTGCTGAATCAGTGGGTGCGATATACAAACGCAATGCCATTAATGCAGGAATGCCGTTAATGATTGCATCAAACATCATGAATGAACCAGTAGAGACTGGAGATGAACTAAAAATCGATTTAGTTGAAGGAAAAATTCATAATATTACAAAGAATAAATCCTTAATTGCAGCAGGGCCTCTTTCTAAAGTACAACTTGATATCTATCAAGCTGGAGATCTCTTCGCTTTTGGAAAGACATTAGATTGAACAAATATTTAGAATTATAAGCACTCTAGAAATTCAAGACTCTTGATCAGTCATTCGTTGGTTAAATTTTGATAGAATTTCTTTTTATTATTCCGATAATGCTTCTAGGAATTGTTTCATCAAGATCTTTGGTGAATCGGTCTTTTCAAGAACAGATGAGACAACAATAAGATCTGCACCTGCTTGCACAAGGTCTTGGACCTGTTCTTTTGTCCTTATTCCTCCTCCTGTTATTAATTTAGCATTTTTCCCATGAGCAAATTCTGCTACTCGTTTAACCAAGTCTAAGCGTTTTGCTACCGTATTTTCAAAGTTTCCAGACCCTCCTTCAATATACACCATTTCCCAATATTTTCGCCAGTTTTTAGTTATCTCCTCGTAAGCTTGTTCATCATTAAGAGTTTTTGCTCGGAGCTTACGTCCAACGGAAGAGTCTGGACTAAGAACCATATATCCATATTTTCTATCTTTAGGAAAATCTCCGAATAAAAATCGTCGTGTCCATTTGAATAACCAGTGATATTTCTTCCCGAGTTTTAAGACGACTTTGATGCGAAAATGATATGTATTAAGGAGTGTTGGCATCTGAATATAGTCAGCATATGATGAAATCTGAAAAGGATGTCCTGGGAATATAACCACAGGTGGAAGATCAATTTCAAGACTGTTCAAACGTCTTAGATACTCATGTACTCCTCTAAAAATTTCGTGTGAATCCCCGACCCAAATTTCAAGTGGTAATTTAGAGCTATTCTTACTTTCAGTCAAAATTTCTTTTAGAGCGTTGAACATTCGTTCTGTCGCATCACCTTTATTTGGATCTATTAAAATCGCTAATTTCGTTCTTCTTGTAGTCATTATTGAACGTGTCCAACAAGCTCGTGTTGTCTAATTGCTTGATTTTGTTATGTAAAAAATATATCTTTTTCCGTACTTCGATCTGATTTGAGGCCTTAAATGAAAGCAGAAGAACTAATTGACCTTCACATTCATACAACTTATTCTGATGGCTATTCAGCACCACTAAGTGTTATTAAAACAGCCATAGCAAAAAAACTAGAAAGAATTTGTATTACTGACCACTATTCGCATTCTAAACCCGCACTTAATTCAATAGATGAATTAGAAAGCTATTATCTAGATTTAACTCAATTAAATAAGAAATTCGCTCAAATAGAAGTTTCAGTTGGAATTGAAGTAGATCTATTATCTATTAATTCTCTCGAAACTCTTGATAGCATTCCCTGGGATCTAGTTCTTTTTGAATATGTATTTGCTTTATCAGATTGGGAAGAAACGTTCAAAAAAATAATTAAATTCAAACAGAATTGTAAATCAGACATTAATATAGGATTAGCTCATACAAGGTTTAGTAGGGTTACGCATGCGAAATTTGAATATGTTATGAGTAATATCCGCAAGAATGAAATAATAATCGAGCTCAATACACGATATAGAAATTATAATGACAAGTGGTTTAGTTATTTAGATGATCAAAACTGGTTTTCGATCGGTTCAGATGCTCATTCAATTGAACGAATTGGGGACGTAGGTGAAGCTCTTTCATTTTTATATAATCGAAATATTCCTGTTAATCGAATCGTTCAATTATAAGTAAAAGTTTATCATTCAATTTTAAGAAAAAATGATATAATAAGGTTAAAAAACTGAATACTGAGGTTACCAAGCAACATGTCCTTATTATTTGATCTTAACGCAGTGCTAGAAGATTTCTCAGATGAAATGAAACAAACTATTCGTTATATCTATGCTTTAGCATTGTTACCAAAGCCTAAGGTAGCTTTTCACGCTAGTGACGCTGATGGAATTGTTTCTGCTGTTATTTTAAGAAATATATCACCTTATGGAAAAATGGTGTTTATCCCGATTGGTTATCAGGAACTTAGACATCCAGAATTTGGATCATTTTTAGCTAGTGTTGAATGGAGAGCCATCACAGATTTAGCTCCTTTTCATGCGAAAAGGGTGTCTCTTTTTTGTGATCATCACCAGTCATCTTTAGAAATGCCGAAAAAAGCCGATCTCGTAATCTATCAAGCAGGAGCACCGAGTGCTTCAATATTACTAGGAGAACATTTTAGAAATAAAATCTCACCAGAAATCTATCATTTAGCAGAATTAACCGTGATCACTGATACAGCAGGTTATTCCACCCCTCCTCCCATTAAATGCCCTGTTGACCCCTTAAATGCCACAAAAGAAGAACAAGCTTGGTTATTAGATGATTTATGTAAAACTGTTAGCACAACTGGAGAAATATTAACCCTTGTCCAAGATTTATCTGATCGGCAACTTAGTATTATCGATCAACCAATTTACAAAGAAAAGTTACAAGGATTGTATAATTTACGTAAGAAATCTTTTGAATTAGCAGAAAAGATTACTCCTGCAGATGTTGTGATTGTGATTCAAGGTAAGAAGAAAATTTTAACATCTTCTTTAGTATATGGTCTGTTCCTAAGAAACGTTAAGATAACCTGCATTCTATATCCTGGAAAAAGATTCACAGGACTATCATTTCGTATAAGTTCAATTATCTCAGATTCCATTCTTGAAGAATATCGTGTTGATCATTTAGCGAGTCAATTTTCTGGAGGAGGTCACCCACGAGCAGCTGGCGGAAGAGCTAATTCATTACAAGAAGCTTTGAATTCATTGGAAGAATGGATAAAAGCAAGAAGCCTTT
>JAEOSP010000220.1 GCA_016840305.1 Candidatus Hodarchaeota archaeon | reverse complement strand
TTTGATTGTTTGATTCATGTATACTAAGGAAATATTATTATATTAAGCTTTTCTGGAAATCGTTAGAAGGGAAAAAGCGTCATTAAAGACGGTATTTTCCGAAAATTCTTGATTTTTGTCGAAATATTGGAAATCTGGACTGGAAAATCCGGGGGGAGGGGGACTGGACAGATCAGTTTTCATCATGATTTTACCTCTCTCATTTTCTTTCGGTTGTTACTTCTGTTCTTTCCTATTAAAAATGAACAGAGTATCTTTTCCAAGTAGAATTCTAGAATTATTGATTATAGTCGGGAGAAGAACTCTGTAATATGATGTCCCATCTAACATGTTTAGGAGATCTTTGTTCTTTTTGATTGGGATATTACTCCTCCCCTTCATTCTTGCCTCTCCATCAGTTTCCTTTATAGAAAATTTTACGTCATTCAAGTTTTTCAGTTTCATTGACATTTTTCACTTCTTTTTTCCAGTTACTTAGTACAAGAAAGATTTTATATTTCGATAAAATGAGTTAATTCGGTCACAGTTCGTTGTTTATTCGACCTTTCAACGAACAAATGAGTTATGATCAATTTTAATGTTAAAAGGAGTCCTTTATACTTTGCCTATCACTGATCCAGATAAACGAGAAATTGTGCGTGACGCTTTATTAGATATGATGATTTGTCGAAAGTGCTATGCACGAAATCCCGCTAAAGCTACTAAATGTAGACGATGTAGATCAACAAGACTCCGTCCTAAGCGAAAAGAAAGAGCAGGATAAGCTTCTCACATCTTTTTCGATTTTTCGTCCTGTTCATCTTTTGCATTATTATATATGCAATTGATATCTCAGTATTTTCAGGAGATTTCTTTATGCGTATAGTAGATGGTAGCCAAGGTGAAGGAGGGGGCTCAGTTCTACGATTAGCGTCAGCTTTAGCTTTGATCAATAATGAAAGAATTAAAATAGATAACATTCGTAGAAGAAGACCTGTCCCAGGACTTCGACCTCAACATCTTCTTGGACTACAGGCGCTTAAAGAAATGTGTGGAGGAGAACTAATTGGAGGCGATGTGGGTTCTGAATCAATAATATTTCATCCTGGTTCGGAGTGGAAATCAAAAATTTATGTTAATATTCCCACCGCTGGTAGTATTGGTCTTGTTTTACAGTCACTTCAGCTAGGGATATTAGCTAAGGAAAATCATGAATTAACAGTTGTTTTTCAAGGAGGAGCAACGTTTGGAAAATGGGCTCCTAGCCTTCCTTATATCACAAATGTCACTTGGGGTCTCTTCAAGAAATTAGGTTATGAATTTGAGGTGTTAATAGACCAACACGGTTTTTTTCCGAAAGGAGGAGCTCTGGTTAAGGTGAAGATGAAATCTCCTGCTTCTATACATGGAATTAAAATTGACTCAGAAGATCTCATATCGAAAGCAACGGTTTTATCAATTGCAACGCAGCATTTACGCCGTGCAAAAGTCGCTGAAAGACAAGCAGAAGAGATAGAGAGGAGATTGAAAAATGATTCGATTATGACAGAGCGAAGCCTACATTATGTTAAAGCTATAAACCCTGGTTCTGGTGTCCTAGTTTACTCAAAAACTGGAAATGCTATAATAGCGGGAGATGCTGTTGGGGAGAAACGGAAATCAGCGGAAATTATAGGTAAAAAAGCGCTTGAACATTATATTTCTACCTTAACCTCCCAATCAGGTGTTGATGCTTTCTTAGCAGACCAAATTATTCCAATTTTATCGTTTGCGAAAAACTCTAGTTCTTTCACAACTCCAGATCTAACTAATCACACATTGACAAATATAGAGCTTGTTAAACTTTTTACAGGGGTGGAAATTACAACTGTGAAACAGAATCTTAATTTTAGAGTTAATATCGACAAGTGAATATTATTCTCGAAGTTATGAAAGATAGAGTTCCACATCTACTATCTAACAAGATAGAACAAATCAGTATTGAGTTGACTAGGAGAAAAATTTGAGCGTAGACAACGTCCATATATCATACTAGGTTCTTCTTGTACTCTTTTATGTAACCAAAATGGTTTATGTTCCCACAATTCAAACAAGTATAACTAATTTGCTTTTTTGTACTATTCAAGCGAACTTGCATCTTACTAGTATGTACAGGGGAATTACAGGAACGGCAGAAAAATAATCGGTAAGGTTTCGGAAGGTGATGTCTCCCACGCATGCCCAATTTTTGGGCTGAACGAAAATATTCTTTTGATAGTTCAGGATTTATAGATCTAAGGTCAAAACTTTTTTCAAGAAGGAAATTAATTGCTTCTGAGTAAAGAATTTTCTGTTCGTGCCTATTTTTCTTTTTTCGACGATTTTTATGTTGCCTTGAACGAACCATTGGTTTAAACACTCTAATGGTGAGAATTCTTGCTAGCCTTTTATCTATCGAGAACAACAAATGCTTTTTACCTATTTCGTTTCCAAACTCCCATTACCTTCTGAACTGATGCATATTTTAATAGCAATATCACAGTGAACCAAGATGGTGATATATGAGTATCATACTAGGTATTTCATCTTCAAACAACGGAGAATCAAGTAGGATTTGGAACTTATTGAAGTAAATAAGGGATTTATTTCTTAAAAGTCCGCAATAAAGCTTTTTAGTTCAAAACGAGGGGGGGAGAAATGCTAAGAAAGGGCCATAGTAAGTGAA
>JAEOSP010000219.1 GCA_016840305.1 Candidatus Hodarchaeota archaeon | reverse complement strand
TTTTGCAGGAAATTATGAATTAATTGCTAAATTTGGAAGTGCATTCTCACCTTTATCAAATCTTGGTTTGTGGGGTCCGAATAAATATTTAATGCAACTATTTGGTGGGGTTCATAATAAAGCCAATTTTCCCAATTTCACCAGAAATACTTTTCAAAAGTGGTTTAAGAAACATGCAAAAAAGAATCCTGCACCAACAAATCCAACCAAGAAGGTGGCAATCTTTCATGGATGTTTTGCCAATTATACAGAAAACACAGATATCGCTATGGCTGAAGTTCAAGTACTGGAAAAAAATAATATCGAAGTTGTAGTCCCTGAAAAACAGGTTTGTTGTGGTATTCCACTCCTTACTAATGGTTTAGGTCATATAGCAAAAAAGAATGGAGAAAAGAACGCGAAAATCTTCTCAGAATATGTCAAACAGGGGTATGATGTTGTTACGCAATGCAGTTCTTGCTATGCTACTCTGAAAGATCAACTCTATGAAACTCTCGTTCTTAACGATGATTCAAAGTTAGTCAAGGACAATACCTATTTCTTCTCTGAATATATGCTTAAGTTAATTGAGGAAGGCAAATTGGATACAGATTTCAATGGAAAAACGAAAAATGGTAAAAGTTTTGGATATCATGAACCCTGTCATCTTATTAGCACAGAAAGTAAAGGAACATCAGTTGAATTGTTTAATAATCTTAAAATTGTAGATCTAAAACCTTTAAAGACGGAATGCTGTGGTCAGCTAGGATCTTGGGGTTTTAAATCAAAGAATTATGAATATAGTCAGAAGATTGCTGAAAGATCATTGTATCCCGAAGCAAATAGAGATGATATTGATGTCTTGATTACCGACTGTCCAACGTGTAAGCTTCAACTTCTAAATGTAGGCAAAGAAGTGTATCACCCTACACAAGTCCTTCGGGATGCTTATGGATTAAATAGGTATTAGAATATTAAGGACAAATAAAATAAAGAAAAAAAAAGAAAGAACTGCCGCATCAGCAGTGCATATTTATGTTATCTTAGTTCCTTTTATTCCTTAAACAACTTTTTTAGTGTTTTAGTAGGGAATAATTTAGCATATTTTCGTTGCTGCCATCTAATTAATTTATCAGAACATGATTGACAAATATAAACACTATGCGATTCATTAATCTCTAGTTGATTAAATTCAGGGGTAAAATTTTTGATTTTTTCTTTACACAACGTACATTCCATTAATTCATTATTCTCCTTTTCATAGCTATTAATATTAATAACATTTATGCCATTATCTTTTGCTCTGGATTAATCATTGTTTAAATAAACTTAGAAGTCAGTTTATTCTTGAATGATTGAAAGTTATTAATCTGTTTAGGGATATTTTAACAATTTCGCAAGTTTCAGAGTGATTTCATTTGTTGATCTATCAAAAGTATCTATAAGGAACAATATCTCGTAGATATCTCTGAAATCATAGTTTAATTCTAGCAAGATCTTTTCATTTACTTCAATCCAATGTTTTATTCGTTGTCGCGATTCATCTGTGGATTTTTTTAATTCCTTAGTAACATTGATTTGAGTATCCGTTGTTATGTCTGGGTTAATCTTTTTTATGAGAGTTTGAATTTTTTTCATTTTATCTTCTTTAAAAAACTCATTTGAGCTACCCACTTGAACAAACAGCCTCGCGGTTCTACCATAGTATTTTGTAATGTTTCTTCCCTCCTTGATATAAGCTATACGTATAATAAAACCAGCTTTTTCAAGTTTGGACAAGTGAAAATAAATATTTTGGAGAGTAAGCCCTGCTTCTAATGTTTTTTCCATATGTTCTAGTATTTCCTTTGCAGAGAAAACATGTCGGGTAAGAGCTTGTTCCGAAATTGGATTGTATTCTTTTATTCCTTCTCTAAATAAATCAACAATGTCAGATCTTATGCCTTGTGAAATCAGTTTGAATGAAGATGAATCATAAATTTCTTTTATTGCAGAAATTTTATTCCAGTGATTAAGAATAGTATCTGTTTCAGGGGAATCCAAAATTTTTCGGGGTACAACAGGCGTATCCATTTTGGTTTTTTGAGTATCTTTTTGAATATTTGTCATTGTAAAGACATTTATTACCAATTAAATAACATTAATAAATGTTTCAGTAATAGGACAGAATCGTCAATAACGATTCAAAAAAATAACAGAATCGTTAACTAAAATCAAAATGGATTGAAATAGGATGGCTAATGAACATTTGTCTACTGAAACTCAACCTAAGGAACCTTCTTTGGAAACCAATTTGAAAGCATACATATTCTTTTGGATTGGGCAATTAATATCTTTACTCGGGTCAAGTATTGTCCAATTTGCAATTATATGGTGGATAACTGAGGAAACGGGAAGTCCTTTCTTCTTATCGCTCGCAGCATTTCTTGGTTTTGGGCCTGGTTTATTATTGACTCCAATTGCAGGGGTTTTCGTAGATCGGTGGAGTAGAAAAAAAATCATTGCTGCTGCAGACTGTTTACAAGCTATAGCAACATTAATTTTGATATTTGTATTCACCATTTCAACTTTAACTGTATCTGAACTAATCTGGATAGTTTTGCTGATTCTTACTATTAGAGGATTGATGCAATCTTTTCATCAACCTGCAGTTGAAGCTATTATTCCATTACTTGTACCAAAAGAAAAATTAAGTCGAATGAATGGTTTACAATATCTTTTCACTGGTGTAATCTTATTAATTGGTCCAGCCGTAGGAGCTTTGTTGCTTGAAGTATGGATAATTCA
>JAEOSP010000218.1 GCA_016840305.1 Candidatus Hodarchaeota archaeon | reverse complement strand
TGTAGGCCGGGAAAAAGTTGGAGAATGTACATATGGAGACGTTTGGGATAATAACTTCGTAATGAGATTCAACCCAGAAGCATGCAAAGCTTGTGAAGACTGTAAAGTGATGAATATCTGTCCAACTGATGCATTTATAATAAACAATGAAAAGATTACTGGTATTGACAGATCTCGCTGTTTTAATTGTGGTACATGCGTCAAATTATGCAAGGATGCCTTTAAATTAGATTTAAAATCAATTGAATTTGAAGGAAATAGCCTTCCAGTAGTCCTTCGACAATCTGATAGGTTTGGAGCTATTAAATTAGCTGAGGAACTCAAAGATAAAATAATTAATGGCGAATTTACATTAAAAAAACCCACTGGTGCCTTAGATTTTGCCGAATCAATCAAATGAAAATTTGATTTAGTTTTTTTTGAGAAAGTTTTTTTTCCATTCACAATAAGTTCAATTTATGTCTAAACAATTATCAAATGGCGGTGATCTACTTGTTAAAAGCCTCCTAAATGAAGGAGTTACCAAAATGTTCGGTATAATAGGTGGTGAATTAACAAGAATATATGATGCCGTCGAAAGATTTGGTCGCGAGGAAGGTATAGACACCGTAATGGTACGCCATGAACAGGCTGGAGGTCATATGGCTGATGCATGGGCTCGAACCACTGGAGAAATTGGAGTATGTTTAGGTACCGCAGGACCTGGCGTAACCCACCTCGTACCTGCAGTTGCAGCAGCTCAAGCAGATTCCATTCCGATGTTAGTAATTGGTGCCCAAGTCGCAAGGATGTTCGATGATACTGGTATTTTGCAGGGCGGGTTAAATCAAATGGAATTAATGAAACCTATAACCAAACTACAGATATCTGTAGAAGAACCTTATGAGATCCCCTTTGCAGTTCAACGATGTATAAAGGCTGCTTTATCAGGAAGAAAAAGTCCAGTTTTTCTTGAACTTAGAGAAACAGCATTAGTTAGAAATGCAACTGAAGAGGATTTCAAGAAAATAATCTCACCAGAGAAATACCGTCCTTTTTATAGACCGAGTGGAAACCCTGAAATGATTAAAGCTGCGGTTGAGCTCTTAAAGAAAGCTGAAAAACCAATTATTATTTCTGGAGGTGGAACAATTGCTTCAGAGGCTTCTAAAGAACTAAAAATGCTATCAAGAACTTATAAGATACCCACACTTACAACAGTAAATGGTATTGGAGCAATATCGACTGATGAGAATACTTATGCTGGATCTTATCCCTTATCTAGCACTTATCGTAGAGCAGCTTCTGAAGCTGATGTAGTTTTATCATTAGGATGTCGATGGGATTACACTACGATATATGGCGCCGCCCCCCTTTGGAATCAGGATCAAAAAATTATTCAGGTGGATATTGATCCAAAAGAAATAGGAAAAAATAGACCTGCTGAAATAGCAATAGTAGGCGATGTAAAGGCTGTAATCAACCAATTATTAATAGATATAGAGAAAAGTCTTCCAAAAACTATGATAACTAAATGGTCTCAATGGAACGATTATCTTCAAACAGCTCGTGAAATTGATAGAAATATAATTGATAAAATAATGAAATCCAACAAGACTCCTATGAAACCAGAGCGTATGATTATTGAAGTTCTGGATAATATACCTCAAGATACGCTTATAGCAGTAGATGGGGGAGATATTGCCATATTTACTTATGGATTAATTTCTAACTTTTACCGAAATCCGCGAAGTACTTTTTGTTCTATAGGAATGGGTCATCTTGGAGTAGGGACAAGTTATGCTATTGCCGCAAAATTAGCAAAATCTGGGAAACCAGTAGTGTGTATTAATGGAGATGGATCTTTCATGTTTAACGTACAAGAACTTGAAACTGCTGTCAGGTTAAAACTCCCCCTCATTATTTGCGTTGCAAATAATTGTGCATGGGGAATGTTAAAAACTAACCAAAAGAACACCATGAAACGTCGATATTGCGATGTTGATCTTCCGAGTATTGATTATTCTGAAATTGCAAAAAGCTTTGGGTGCTATGGTGAAAATATAGAGAAACCTGAGGATATTAAACCTGCACTGAAGCGAGCTTTTGAATCAGGACTTCCAAGTGTTCTTAATATTGCAATTGCTTTTGAATCCCCTCCCGCTGGTAAATTTTTAGGAACATATAAGGCTAGCAAGGGGTTATTCGGAGCAGGCTATTAAATTTTATTTATTCTATAATTTTTACTAATAATGAAGTGATAAAATAATGGAAAATAATTTTTTAGAAGGTAAAGTAGTTCTCATCACGGGAGCAGGTTCAGGATTTGGTAGAGAAATGGCTCTTGTCTTTGCTGCTAAAGGAGCGGATTTAGTTTTAAATGATATAAATATGGAAGGATTGGAGGAAACTCGGAAGTTAGTTCTACAAGAGAATGATGTAAAAATACTCTTAGTTAAAGCTGATATTTCCAGCTCCGCGGAATGTAAAGAAATGGCTAAAAAAGTCTTTGAAACGTTTGATAACGTTTTTGTACTTATTAACAACGCTGGAATTGATGGTGGAGCTTACAAAAGCCTCTCCGCTTCTGAAGAAACTTATGATAAAGTTATGGGTGTT
>JAEOSP010000217.1 GCA_016840305.1 Candidatus Hodarchaeota archaeon | reverse complement strand
GAAGATTCTCTTCAAAGAAATTTCTAAGTTTGTCTTTTTCCTGTTTTTCCTCAATTCCACTCGGTTCTGCCTTTTCCAAATCGGGAAGAAACTTCGTGCGGATCATCATTTGAATCTGTGAGTAATATCCAAGAACACGTTGTAACTTACCACTTCCGTAATTTTGAAGATTTGTAACACTCTTATAATACTTCTTCCTATCTCCAGGTTTTTTACTAATTTGAACAATTTTTAATTCTTCCATTACTGCAAGGGCTCTTGAAACTGGAGCTCGACTACTTTCGCCTATATTCATTATTTCATCTTGGGTTATGGGTTCATACTCTAAGATTAAAACTAGAAAAGTAGCTATTAATTCTTCATTCCCACCAAGAAGATCTTTACTTAAGTTCTTCATTTTTGAAATAAAGGTACGTTTAATATTGAGTAAGTTATCGTTATTTGGAACGGATTGGGTTTGGAATGGAGGGATTCTGACTTCTTTTGCGAGAGCTGGAAAGTTAGCATCAAAATCAGGATTTTTCAGGATCTTTTCTAGCAGAATAGGAGTTTTACCAAAAATTTCATTATAATAATAAACTGCAGAGTAGAAAAAAGTCATTGTATCGCGTATATGCTTGATAGAAGCAGAAGAATCGGATAAAGCGTCCAACCTCATGATGAGTGCTGGAATGAAATCTAAGCTCAATTCCGTCGTTTCCATCATAATTAGAAAATTCCTTTTCATAAATGATTCAAAAGATGCAGTGGTGTAGTAATATTTAGTTCTACTTTGAGGTTTCTTTGTATATAGAATTGGAAAATCTCCCATCATAGTTTTAATTTTAGATAGCGTTTCAGATATTGTAGATCCCGCAAATCCAGTTAACATTTCTAAATCTTTGGAAGTTAAGTAGTTGGGACTTTCAATAAGTAAAGAAAACAAAATTCCTATTGTTGATTCATCATAGGCCATTACTTTATATATTTGCATCATATATTGAATATAATCAATTTTTATCTGAATGAAGGAATTTTCAATATTCATATTACATTTTTCCATAGGAATGGATTAAATATAAGGAAAAAAGGCATCTATATATATTTTTCTAAGTTTTTCATTTTTTCGTCTCTACCGAAATTTATATAAGTCCGAAATTCATATTTAAAATTGAACTTCTATTAATTGCGTAAGTTGTGCAAAAATGATAAATCGAATAAAACGACACGTAAAGAAACGGAATAAAATAAGGAGTAATTATACATGATTAACAGCAGTTCTGAAACTATTCTTAAAGTTTCAAACATAACCAAGATTTATGGTCGCGAATTCAATCTTGGTAAACGAAAATTGATTGGACAGCGAGTTGTTGGTGCTGAAGATGTGAGCTTTTCTGTCAAGAAAGGAGAAATTTTTGGCTTTTTAGGACCAAACGGAGCGGGCAAATCGACGACTATGAGAGTTATACTTGATTACTTGAATAACCAAACTGGTAGAATTACTATTTTTGGTTTTGATCATCATAGAGATCGGTTTGAGATTCGTAAACGAATTGGCTACATTCCTGGTGATCTAGAACTTTTTACTAATTTTACAGGAGAAGAACTACTCTCATATTTTGGAAAGTTTCGTCGGATTGATGAAGAATTTCTCCAAGAGCTTAGAGCTAATTTCAAGGTAAATCTGAAAAAGAAAATTAAGTCATTATCTAAAGGTAATCGTCAACAGGCTGGATTAATATCCGTACTTGCCTCAAAACCAGATTTTTTGATCTTAGATGAGCCTACAAGCGGATTAGATCCATTAATGACAGCAAATTTCCATAAAATTCTTAAAAAGCTTCAAAAAGAAGGCATTACTATTTTTCTAAGTTCCCATGATTTGGCTGAAGTACAAGCAATTTGTGATAGGGTGGGCATTATCAAGGAAGGAAAAATGGTTTTGGTAGAAGCAGTACAAGACTTGAAAACAAAATTTCTTCAGAATGTATTAGTAACATTTGAAGAGACTAGTATGCCTACTGAAGAGGAATTGAAACATTTAAGCTGTGTAATCTCTGTTGAAAATCTTTCAAATGGTACTTTTAAGCTACAAATTGGCAAGGATGTTGGTAGCTTATTGAAATTTGTCTCAGAGTTTGGTATACAACATTTTACCTGTGAAAACGCTTCTCTTGAAGAAATTTTTCTTCGTTATTACGAATAGAACTGAAAAGGAGATAAAAAAATGGTTAATGTGTATTTAAAAAATATGAGAAAGTCATGGCTAGCTGGAATAGTGCCTTCTGCTGTAGTAGTTGTATTTGTAGCAACAATTGCAATAGCCTGGCCTTCAATGAAAGAATTGATTATCGATCGATTGGAAACGATTACTAATCCTATAATGCAAGCAATATTAGGTGATCTAGGGCTTGAAGGATTAGGATTAACTTGGCAGGCAGCATTATTCATGTATGCTGGAGGAACAATGAATATTCTTTTACTTTTCATAGCAATATTCATACCAGCAAGATTGTTATCAACAGAAATTGACTCTAAAACCTTTGATGTGATGCTAAGCATGCCTATAAAGAGATGGAGATATTTATTGGAAAAATTCTGTGTTTATCTAACCTACAACTTTATTCTTCCAATTTCTATGGTTTCAATAATGTTAGGATCGACATTTCTTATGGGTGAAGATATCGATATTGCTCTTGTCTTTAACTATGCAATTAGTTATTGGCTATTATTATTTGCATTAGGAGCCATTTCTTTACTGTGCGCATCAATATTTTTAGATTCAAACCGATCGCTGGCTGCTGCAGGAGTAATAATTGGAAGTCAATATTTATTGGAAAGTTTAGGTGGAATTCTAGAAGCAATAGGTAATTTTCAGGGAATCTCTCTTTTTCATTACTTCAAACTAGGAGCTATCCAAGAAGCAGGAATGCTTCCTTTGGGCGAAGTGATTATTGTTATAACTATTGGACTTCTTGCCTTAGGTGGGGCTTTAGCGATTTTCCATAAACGAGAGTTTGCAATTTAGAATTGTAGCTCTCCTTACTTTTTTTTCATATTTTTGCTGAATCATATTAAAGAAAACATCTTAAGTATGAAAGACATTGAGCTAAAAAATGGAAAACTCAGAAAGCATACGAGTTGCAGTTCTGGTTCATGGATTTGTTGGAAAAAAGGGTTTTATGAGGGAAATTGAACAATCTCTTAATGAAGCTCCTTACAACACGATTTATAAGAAAATTTTCAATTTTTCTCTTTATAGTTCAAGTCACGGATTGGATTTGAGTAAACCCTATGATATTACAACTCCAATTTATATTGAAGGATTAAAAAAGACCCTTGCTGCTTATCTTCTGACTCAAATAACTACTGAATTGAAACACGAGCAAAATAAGGTAATTTTAGATATTTATGCTCATTCATTAGGAGGATTAGTCACTCGTGCGATGATTCGATATTTATTTGGTGAAGCAGGAATTATAATCAAGAATGTGATTCTCTTGGGTACACCAAATCACGGAACACGTTTAGCTCAAAAAATCATGACTATCCCTGCAGACATTTTAATGACTGCATTGAATATTCTACTTGAAATCCCTTCTGGTGAGCTTGGAAGTGATAATTTAGTGATTTTAAGATCCCAATTCATGCAAATACTCCCAAATTCACCTTTTTTGAAAGATTTAAATAAACCTCTGTTGGAAAAAGAGCAATCCATACAATGGATAACAGTAAGGGGATTAAAATCTACTGGGCAATTAGGTGTTATATGGCAACCATTTTTATTCAGAAAATTTTGGATAAATAAGAAGTGGCCTTACCTTCATAGAGGAATGATTCCTAATGATGGAGTAGTTGATGCTGCTAGCGTCCCCTTAAAATTTGGTATTAATTTCACGATTCCCAACGCCACTCATATGGATTTATTGAGCTGGAAAACAAAAACAGTTGGAAAAGAAATTCAGAAATTACTTAAACCTTTGATCCTCAAAGCGTAGAAACTGATATCTATAATCAATCCATAAAGATAG
>JAEOSP010000216.1 GCA_016840305.1 Candidatus Hodarchaeota archaeon | reverse complement strand
TGGCCCTAGAGAACGAAAGTCTTATTTCATCCTCCTTACAGTCGTTCTTCTTAAGTTCAAGGTGATTAGAGTAAACAATCCTTATGATCTTGTTGAGGGAAATTTTAGGCCGATTTTTGTCAATCAATGATTTTTCTAAATGGAAAACGAGTTCTCTCTTAAAGGCTTTTTAATAATAAAATTATCTCCTTATTCAACTCTATTTCTCTTTGCTCTTTACGATCAATAGCACATTCAAGTAAAAGTTCATAGATTATCGGTTCTAAAGAATTTTGCATTTGGAGTTTGTTTAAGAAGTCAAGAGCTTTTTGTGTTTGATTCTGGGTTAAATAGATTAATGCAACACCTAGCCAACTTTCAAGTTTTTTCGGTCTATTATTGATATTAGCTCTAAATAGTTCTAAGGCTGCTTCATAATCTCCTTTTTGACCTAAAATAGTTGCAATGGAGTGTTTTATTATGTAAGAGTGTGAGTACTTGTCTATTAAGTCACTAAAAAGGTCGAATTTAAGCTCGAAAAATTGGTACGCCTCTTTTCTTATAGCTAAATTCGTATGTGTCATTAAATTTAAAATTTTGAGTTTTATAGAGTTATATCGCGGGAAAGACAGATTAAGCTTATTCTTAAAAATATTCCAGACTTGATTTCTTGCGAAATAACTTGGATCGGTTAATTTCCCAACAATTTTATTAAATATCCACTCATTCGAAGAATCTTGAATTTTTATTCCTGATAAGAGGATTGAAAATGCTTTTATCTGAGTATCTTCAAACTTACTATCAAGTAGGTCTACAATTAATGATAAATTGTCTGAAAACAGTGAACCATCATCATTCAGTAAACTAGCTCGAAATATTTTCCACGATGTTACACGAATTTTTAGTATTGGATCAGAAAGCAGATTATTAAAAATTATTCTTCTTAATTGCTTGAAATGGGGTTCAGATAGAACAACTGATTCATTAATATGATGAAGAAGCTTTTTCCGAAGGAAAGATTGTTGATGATGCATTAAATGAATTATTTCCGTTACAATGTTCGTTTCATCTCTAAGATTGAAAATTTTTGTTTGATTAAGATTATGCTGTTTTTTCCTTAATTCTGGTAGAAAAGTTTGTTTAAACTCCTCTGTAAATTCATTGTATTTTGGATGTCCCACTTTCTGCAGAAAATCTAATTTTCCCTCCAATATTATCCAAGCTTGTAATCTAAGATCGTCACTAAAGGGATTTGAGAGCTTTTCTAGGCCTTCAGACTCGAAATAATTGCCCATTTCTGTTAGTAGTTCAGTTATATCTTCCCGCTCAATTGTTTGAACCTGATTTAGGGGATCTCGAAGAAGATCATAGATCTCACGGAGAAATTCCTTTCTCAGATTGTCGCTTATTTCACTACTTGTTATATACTTGATGATAATGGGCACACAAGCCTCTTGTACATCCCATCTTCCTTGATTTATTAGTGTAAAAATCAATTCTGGAGGAATATAATCAACTGAATGATTAGAAAAGATTTTAAGAATTGTAATCTGTATCTCCCTGTCATCACTTAATTCCAACCTAGTTAGCATCTCCGAATGTAGGATTTTATCGTCTTCGAGCAAGTTTAGCTTATCGGAGGTCAAATAAACCTGTTTTAATACCTCAGATGGTAATTTATCAAGATCGATGCGCAGATTTGATATATATTGTTGAACTTTTTTTGGAAAAGCATCTCTACATAATTCCCAACTATAATCAAGAACTAGTTTGTATTCATCTACTAGAAAAGGTAGTAGAAACGAAAAAATATCAGCTTTCTTTTCTACTACTCCTCTCTCACACGATTTTAAAAATGAGCAAATATTTAATTGGATATCATCATCTAAAGGATGTAGAAATTTAATCATACCAGATAGTACAAGTCTGGTTTGAGTATCAGTTAATTCAGTTTTTAATTCATTAAGATATTTCCACGCTTCTGTTCGAACTTCAATATTCAGATCAATTAAAAGTTTGATAATGATGTTAAGAATTAAATCATAGAATTTATTTAAATTAACAACCTTCATAATTTGTTTTAGACACTTTATGGCTTCTTTTCGGACTAAAAAACTGGAATCATTCAGTAATTCAATAATTCTTGAAATGGGTTGCTTTTTGCTCTCAAAACAATTAATTCGTGATGAGATAATCGTACAACTTGTTTTTCTTACTTCAGGGTGAGAATCGTAGGTCAAATCCAGTATTGAAAATAAGATATCTTTATATTGGGTTTCTAACTCTAGATGTTTATCTAATGATATTGCTACAGTTTCCCGGACTTCCCAGTTTTCATCAGATAGAGCAGTTATCATCATTTCTAAGAAAATTTTATTTTTTTCTTCTGTGACTGCTATCCAAAGTGGTAATGTTTCACATATGTTTTTTCTTACCAAAGCATTCGTATTCCAGAATAGACCAACTACCTTTATCCAAAAACCTTGGTCTTCGTGATACAAATTCTGTGTACAATTTAATAGAAATTTAATTGCTACTCGCTGAACACGCCATGATTCATCATCAATTCTTTTCTCTAATATTTCAAGAATTTCCGATGTATGAATAGAATCAGTCGCAATTTGCACAAGTATTTCGCAAGCTAATCTCCTTACTTCACTGTCTTCATCTATAGTTAATCTGGAAATGATATCAATTACTTGGGGCGTAACAACTGACGAATTATTCCAGAAAAGCCAAAGAATAGTCTTTTTTGTATCTGAATTTACTTCCAAATTTTTTTTCACTATGTACTCAATAATTCCATCGATTACATCTCTGTATTCTTTATTTTTACGAATTAAAAAAGCAATCAGTCCTTGTACATAGTTTCCATCCGAATCCAGGATTGCAATTATATTTTCCTTTGGTATACACTTTTCAGGTATTAGAATATACAATTTAGTACAACGAAACCATGATTCAACATTGAAATTAGAATTTCCTATCACATGAAGCAATAGATCACTTAATTGCGGGTCAGAATGACTACCAAATTGAATAAAAAACTGTAGCACTTCTAAAGCTTTATCTCTTATAGTATATTCTTCATGAAATAACAATTGGAAAATTTTTTCGATTAAAGTTCCATTATTCCAATAGTCATTAGACACAATACTATACTTTAATCCTCTAGAAATTAAATCAGAATCACTGCTTTCCAAATCTTTGAGAATCTGGTCTATCATTCTTTTATTTCCCTTCCTTCGCTGTAAAATCTGACAATGTGTTAATATCATCTCCCAATTTCAGAATATTATTGTAGATCTCTGAGGATAACTCTGAATTATTAAGAAGCTGAAGCTTGGAAATTGTTAACAGTAAAGCCAAACCTCTTTCTAAAAAATAAACAAGATACAATCGTTCGTTGCTTTCTACTGAGACTATTAGATTCTCTTTATTTAATATTTGATTTTGCTTTAAAGCCATATCAAAGTATTTTTTCACAGTTCCCAATGGAATATAGTTAGTCAAACGATCATTAGAGGCTTGAAGAAGAAAAGCGCCTTCTTGGGTGAGCAAATGAATTTGTACAAGACTAGCTATTCTTTTATCAAGAAATTTCTTTAAAATATCATAAAATTTCCCTTCAAGCTGCAATACTTCAGAAATAACATTTCCTATAGCTTCAAAAGCCGATTCTGAAAAAACAGAAGTTTTATAATATTGAATTTGATAAGTAATTTCCGATGTAAGATATATTCTAAGTTCCTGTGAAATTGTGTCAAGATTATGGGTTGGAATGAGATCTGTTTTATGTAAAAAAAGAAAGCATTTTGCTTCAGGACTGAATAGCTTTAACTTCTCTAAAGAAAGCTCAAGATAAAATTTTGCTCGTGAATAATATGCAGATTGAAGTGGTTCGATAACGAAAATGAACGAATCAACGTTACTGAATACAAATTGAGATAAATCTCCCGTGAATTTATCTAAAAATCGTGTTTGTCCTCCTAGATCAAAAATTGAAATTTCTAATCCACATAAATGTATCATTTTCCGTTGATAATTTATTGTCGCGCTATATCTTTCTCCTAGATCGGTTTTTTCCCCCTCTAATACACCCTTGATAATTGTTGACTTTCCAGATTCTGCCAATCCAAGTATAACAATTTTTTTAGCTGGAATATTAGTGGAAATATCCATTTCTAAATCCTTATTACACATATGTTAAAGGATATTAAAATAGATAATCATATTGAACAATGAATTTACAGAAATTCAAAAT
>JAEOSP010000215.1 GCA_016840305.1 Candidatus Hodarchaeota archaeon | reverse complement strand
GTTAGCTAATCGGTCTTTGAGTTGATTTACTTCATCTCTTAATTGAGCCATATCGGAGGAAAGAGTAGTATCATCAGGAGTCTCCTCAAGCATTAATTCTTTGGGAGAAATAATACCTCTATCCCGAAGAATACGTTTAAGATCTTCATTCTCTTTTCTAGTATCAACTAAAATTCTCTCAAATTCATTTAACTTATCTGTAAGATCATCTGCAAGACGTTCATCTATAGCACGTGACCAAGAAAGTTTCTCATGAGCTTTTTCAGTTGTTCCTTCTATTTCTACTTCGAGACCTTCTTTAATTGCCTCTAATTCCTCTATGCGTGCTTCTTGGTTTGTTATTTTAGCTTTCAACCTAGAAACTAATGAAAGAGAATCCAATATTACTTTATTATCGGCAACGTTAGGAATACGATAAACAGGAACAACAGTGCCACGATCCCAGATGGAGGCTGTCTCATATTTAACTCCTAGTTTGTCAATCAGTTTCACAATTTCTCTTGTCTCATCATTGTACCTAAACATGAATAATGTCTCTTCATTTCCTTCAAAACGATATAAACGAGAAAATTTCAACCATGTTGTAACAAAATCGAGTATATCTTGCTCATCTTTGCATTTAGAGACGGATAATATGATTTGAGGAAAACTTGCTTGATAATCACCAGTAAAGGCTTTTACAATTGCAGCACATATTGATGTAGGAATTTTAACATAAAAACCTCTTTGGTTTTGAGCAATTTCACCATCAGGACATAAATTAACATCAAAAACGGAATCAAATGTCTCAATCAGGTTTTTGATTTTGCCCTGTTGATCAGTTTGATACGTTCCAGTCAGGAAAACATTTTTTGACAATGTAAGAAGGGCTAAAAGCTTTGCAAGAGAATTACTTCTGGTCTTGATTGGTAACTTAATTGGGAGCTGTATCTTTTTATTACCTATCGTAGTCACTGTAAACGAAGTCATAAAGAGTTCTCGCGCATTATCAACTAAAATCCGAAGTGTTGACAATGGAATCGTCATTTCAGGATTCGATCTATACCTAGACCATTGTGTACGGCTTACTACTGGTCCTAAAGCTTTTTGCATCCTTACATTTTGAAAAATGAATCTACGACCAGGCAAGGTCAAATTCACCCTTGTATCATCTGGAAAATGATCCAAAGATAGCCAGTCCTCAATTTCATGTTCTAGATCAAGTTTTGATCGTCTTCTTGTTACCTCATCGTGTAATTCCACTAAATCGAACACCTACTAATATTCGCAAAGGATTATTTCTGTCAATACCTTCAAATGGTAAGTATATAATAAACATCTAGATTTATAGTTTAAAAATCAAAAAGGTTTCTTTTCAGGAAATTCAAAAAGTTGTAAATATCTAGGAAATCGCGCTTTAAATGCTCATTTATTATTTCTCTGTCCAGACCCACTTACTCCACATCTATGTCTAAAGCTCCTAACAACTGTTCAAAGATTGAGTATATCATAGATTTATAGGTTTTTACGTTCACTGCGATGATTTTCGTCATTAGTACGATCGGTGTTGCCCGAAGACGGAAAGGATTGTATATCCTGCTTTTCAACTTTGTTTTGCATTTTTGCTAAGATACGTTCAATTATAAACATTAAACCAAAGAGAATAATTATTATAATTACAAAGACTATCAACCCAAGCGTAAGATCTTCTTCAACAAGGTCTACAACCTCTGAACCAATTAATAAATAAAAACTAATTCGTGGTACCAAACCGAATATCGTTCCTATTATGAAATCCCGTTTTTTAAGTTTAACAAATCCTGCTACATATGAAATAGCATCAAATGGAATAAAAGGAGTCAAACGAGTAATTATAATTGCCCAAATACCATAATTGTCAATAAATTGTGAAAAAGTTTCTAATTCTTTCATTGTAATGCGTTTCTCAAGCCACGATTGAAAATAAAATCCAATATAATAACAAATCATAGCCCCAATTATGGATCCGATAAAAGATGCTACAAAAGCGATGACAAAACCTTCATATAATCCAAAAGATTCAATATACGCCGCTCCTGCAATGGATAGGAGTAATTCTGAAGGTATTGGTGAGATTAAGGATTGTAAAATCATTGCTAAAATTAACCCAAATGGGCCAAATTGTATTATAATGTCTTGAAGAAAATGAACAAGGTCCAGAAGTATATCTACCAAGAGAAATCGCCAAAATTTATATTCAATAGCATGTTAGGCTATAAAGTCAATTGAATCTTTAGCTTTTTCCTCAATGAATAATGTTCCTATGGAGGATAGTAAGACCAACAAGACTACTGCTATAACTAAACCCCATATCTCTGCATCATAAATCCTGCCTATCTCAGCAAAAAAAGATCCTAATAAAGGTCCAATGATCATTCCTGATCCAAATATGACACTATAAACACCAAACATTGTTCCGCGGGTATCTTTTCTTGATATGTCGGTTAAATAAGCTAAAATTGCAGGTGGAAACATACCTACTCCAAATCCAAGTAGTGCTGTAGCAGGCCAATAAGTTAATAAGCCAGCAAATGATCCTTCACCACCTGCTTCTGCCGAAAAGAGTCTAAATAAGATAATAAGAATTGCTAGGGATATTAATCCGATTATAATAAATGGCCGTCGCACTAATTTCGTATCACTCAATTTTCCTGAAAGAAGCATTGAAACTCCCATTGTCGTTCCTAAGATGATAGCAACAAGAATCAAATCTGAACTAATACCACCCCCCAATTCATCCTCAGCCAGTTCTTTTGCATATGCTACAAGTAATCCATATAAACTGATCATTGGTACATATACTGGAAGAATTTTCTGCAGATCTTTATTTGTTCTTACTACATGTAAAACCCGTGTTAGGAATTCTGAGTTCTTAATTTCATTTTCTTGAGCTTTTGCGAGTTCTTCTGGATTTAATGTTTCATCAACAAAATAATAAACCATTATTAATGATATAACTACAACAATTACAGCTATTATGAACGAAATTCCAATCTCAACTTCTAGTGCTGCTTGAAGTACATGTCCTGTAGCTAATCCAGCTGCAAACCCTCCAAGAGTAGCTAAATCAAAAAAACCCATATATTGGGCTCTGGTTTCAATAGTGGATTCATCAGCAATCATAGTCATCGTGGAAGCTACCTTAGATGCTGCACCAGCACCTAAAATACCCATTAATGGAAAGTAAACGACTAAAATTATAAAAATATCTTTAGTTTCGACCGCTCCTTGATTAAATGCTAATATTGCGAATAATGCAACACCAATGGTTGTTAATAAATGAGAAACAATCAGAACAGGTCTTCGCCCTTTTCGATCTGCGCTTACTCCAAAAAAGGAAACTGTTAATATTTCAGTAAGTGAATAGAATGCAATAACAAAGGCTCTTGGAGTTGCATCAACCATATAGCTAAGAAGAGCAATAGCTAAATAAGCTGCAAAACGCATGGTGAATGTAGCGATGTAAAGCATTACGATTGAGAACTTGTGACCTCTAAAAATATCTGTGACAAATGACATAATTAAAACCTACTTTTTATTTCATAAACCGACAAATATCCTACTGATTTCTGTCCCCCTCATAAAATTAGAAATAGATTATATTAATATAGCATCTACAGTTCCGCTTTGTCCAGGTCGACTCGTAACTCTTGCTCTTCCCTTTGCTGTTTCAATAACAGCACCCTTGGTTATAATCTTACGTCTAGCAAAATCTCGATTTGCTGAATTTTCTTCAACATCAATAATTTCTACTTTCTCAGATTTCTTTTTCCCAGTAACTGTTAAATTGGCATATTTCTGGGCAAGGAGTCTAATTTTTCGATTTCCACCGCGAGTACGAATGTTCTTTTTTCTTTGTTCTCCAAGCATAGTGAGAGATGGGGGTCTTGCTAAGTCCCGCTTCTTCTTTTTAATTGCAGTATGATATCTTCCACCGCTAGGTTTCCGTACAGACCGCTTTTGTGATCGTGCCAATTTATTTTCCTCTTAATATTGATCGTTAGAGTTCATTAGAAAGCCATCAATTTTTGCTTCTTCAATATTTGGGCAAAATAACTTAGACTTATATCTTTCGTTTCATTCCCGTTTTCTTTCTCTCTCGATATTTTTTGGACTTTTTTAGTTTTAGCACATCCTGAGTGTATATAACATCATTTACCGCCACTCTTTCAAAAGGGGCTTTTTTTGCTGAAATAACTATCCAAGGATTTTGGGTAGATCCAATTGCTTCACTCACTTCCCCAATATACTTCTCCTTGCCATCTTTCTTAATAAGAGCCCTTGCTCCTATTTTCGGTAGGTTAATTCCACTCAAATGAACAAGTAATTTGCCTTGAGTCTTAACTGCACATTTTCCAATTCGTATAGGTGTGTTTGACACTAGATTTCCCATTTAATAATTTTTCATATGACATCTATCAATTTAACGTTTTCTTACTTTCATCAATTCTATAAAAAAAATCGAATTCTATAATGTACAGGGTAACGAAACGATAAGAATTAAAATAATTATCTTCCGTCTACTCATAGCTCAGGAGAAAAGAAGCATGACCAATTATGATGTAATCGTCATTGGTGGTGGGCCAACAGGTCTTTCTACATCTATAACAACAACAAAACATGGCGGTTTGAAAACCTTAATTCTAGAGGAACATTCAGGAATCGGGAACCCTCTTGCGTGTGGAGAAGGAATATCCACAGAAAAATTATTGACATTGGAAAATATGCCATCAGTTAAAAAGCAGCTTGATGAATCAACATTGACGCTCCAAAGGCAAGATTCATTTTTAGAAAGGTCTGTATTATTCCAACGATTTTTCTTTGGGAAAAACAGTGTAGCTACTTCAAAACTGAAAACTGTTACCATAAATCGACCATTATTCGATCAAGTACTCGCAAAAGAGGCTGAAAACAATGGAGCAACTATCAAACTTAATTCACAGGTAAAATCTATTCAAAGAAAAGACGATGTATTGGTAGTTGAGACAGATGATCAAACTTATATTTCTCCTCTGGTAATTGGATGTGATGGACCATCTGCCCATAGTGTAAAGATGATGGGGTTAGAACCTCCCTCTGAATATGTACAAGGAGTAGAGTATAAGATTGAGGGAGTTCATACAGATGCTTTAGATTTCTATTTTGATTTTGAAACCTTTCCAAAGATGCATTATGGCTGGGTATTTCCAAAAAAGTCTCATACAAACGTTGGAATAGTAGTTGATCCTGCTTCAAAGCCTAAAAGGATCCTAAAACAATTTCTACAGTATTTGAAGAATCCAGATATCTTAAGTAGTAATATCGTGAAAGAAATCGCAGGAGTGATCCCTGCGTGTGGACCAATTCCAAAAAGGTATTGTGATAATTACATGGTTGCAGGAGATGCAGCAGGAATGACAAATTCGATATTTTATGGAGGAATTGCTATTGGTATTCATTCAGGTATGCTTGCTGGCAGAACTGCTATTAATGCACATAAGAATCAGCAGTTTACTGAAGAGATACTCAGTGAATACCAAAGAGAGTGTGATTCGTATCCGTACTCGGATCCAGAAATTCAAAAAGCGCATAAAATTCTTTACTCAAATTTCTCTCCTTCTGAATTGGAATCTTTCGGTCAATTAGTGAACGGTTGGGATTTAACAACATTGGACAATAAACAGAAGTTTTATTTAGTTTTTAAATTCTTGAGAAGACCCTCCTTCCTGAAAAGATTCAAGGATTTGCAAACAATTGCTCATGGTTTCAGTAAAAGTCGCGATTGGGGATTTTAACAATCAATCCACATGCAAAAGCAAGTTACAATTCTGGATTGCTTAGTTATGATTTTTAATTGTTAAGTCAAGACTTAATAAGAACTAGCCTGTCAGTCGAAAATCGTCAGTACAGGTTAGTACTATCTTTATTAACCCTTCAGAGGAATTTTATAAATGAAAAGTAATGCAAAAGCCTTTATTGTGCTAGGCTTGGGAATTATTTTCCTTACGTTAGCAATATCTGTAAATCAATTTGATCTTATAAAGCAAATTATTGATGAGTTTACTTCAAGCGCGATAGCTGGAATACCAACCCCTTAGGTGAATACAATGGCATGGCACAAGAAAAATAAAACGAATCTGACTAAACTTCGCCTTCTTCGCGCTTTTGTACAATTACTAATGTTCATTTTAATGAATCTAACGTTTTTTCTTATCGGAGCAACTTGGTTAGTATTACCAGTTGTTATGCCTCAATCAATATTCAGCTCGGCTGAGGGGGCATTCGATCTACTTCAAAGAATGTTATCAATGGCCATTCTTCCTTTGATCCCTCTAGCTTCATTTTTCCTTATAGGGGCAGTTTTTGGACGTATGTTTTGCGCCTGGGCGTGTCCTTTTGGTCTTTTCCAAGACATCATTGGATTCCTTACACCCTGGATGAGGAAATACGAGCCTACAAATGAAACAAATAACAACTTACGCCAGTTTGGAGAATTTATAACAGGAGGAGTTATACTCATTTCAGTCATTGTGGGGATTGCAGTAGGTTTGGGAAATAGAGAATCAATTGAAACTTCTTTTGGTATTTTTACAGAGCAGCCTTGGACAGTTTTGAGTCCAGCTACATTCTTATTTACTGTTATTCCTTTACTGTTTTATTGGGGAGGAATTGAAAACTTTTTCAATTTCGACAAATTAGCTCAAATTGAGCTAATATTTTGGGTTCGTTTCTTGATTTTTATTGCTGTGCTTATTTTGGTTATCTACGTACCAAAAGGTTGGTGCCGCTGGTTTTGCCCTGTCGGTATAATTACAGGTCAGATTGGGAAGAATTCTATACTCGGTGTCGGAAGAAACATAGCAAAATGTACACATTGTGGATTATGTGAAGATGTATGTCCAATGGGTGTACGTATCCTCTCACATCCTCCCGAAAAAGTACGTAGCGAACATTGTACTCTCTGTTTGGATTGTGTTGCTGTCTGTCCAGAAGATGCGATGGAAATTAAGTTCCTTTAACCAAAACTTTGATCGAAACGCTGGATAAAAATAAGAAAAGGGATTTCTAACCCCATCTTAGACGATCTATCTCTCGTTCTTTTTTCAATTTCTTTTTAATTTTACGATAATGATCAGCACAAAGATGTACTTTTGTCACTTTATCCTTGATAGCTAAATTTAACCCAGCCTCTTTTATAGCCATACCAGCTTTTTCTCTTGAAACAGTTTTTTTACTATCTTTCGTGCATGCTTCAACATCACAGGTTTTTTTACTTGACATTTTCTCACCATAAAAAGAATGAAGGTTAGAGTAGAGGGGATAATTCGATATGTCCTGGTGAAGGACGGAATATAAACTCAGTATTTTCTAATTCAGTTAACGCTATTCCAGGAGCTTTTATTATTTGCAATACATCTGTTAAACCTGGTTCTTTTCCTTCAAAAGACTCTTTTTTCAGTCTAAGAACTCCATCACAGTAATGTTCTACTGCTTGGATGATTCGGGGTTCGTGAACATCTCGGTGCAACGTTAAAATGCTAACTATCCCCATTTCTTTGTCTGTTGCAATTTTGTGCTGTAAAAAAGCCATTGGTGCTTTTAAAGTATCAGAAACAAGTAAAATTGTTGTAAGTGAATCTAACACACCTCTGACGGGTTGTGTTCTAACGTGTAATAATGCTCTTCTGATCTGATCCGTTACAAGACGAGGTTGAGTTATATCACGAATCACATTTTCTCCTGCTGTACTTGGTCTTCCTTCTGAATAACCAAAAGGATTTGAAAAAGCATCTAAGAAAACGAGACGTTTCGTTTCAAAAGTTACCTCGGAGATATTGTAAGGTACAAATAAAGGAGAATAATGTGAGAAAAGGTGTTCAGTTGATAGAATGTAACCATATTCACCTGTTCTTAATCCTTCTGACAAGAACTGAGTAAGAATATGCTCAGTATTTATACCGACTTCATCTTCCACCAGTATTATTGATCCACGAGGAACTCCTCCGCCTAAAGCATCATCTAGTAGTGGGATACCAAATTTCGCACGATCTTCCATGGCCATGTAAATTTCTCCTTATAATTTCATGAAAATGTTATGTTTTCATTATTTTGAATGTAAAATTTTTGATATTTTTCTGTTTTTTCATAACAAAATTCTTTGACTTCATAATCAAGTTTGACACTTTGATTTCATCCATTATGAGCTTTTAACATTGCCTATTTCAAGATTCTCTTACTAGAAAAATTCTATACAAATAGCGGAAGGAAATAAGTAAATAGATAAAAAACAGTTTTTAGCAAATAATTTTATCTTAGATGAGATGAGAATAAAAAAAACCTAAGAATACCTTCAAAAATTATGCATTCTTAAAAATATTGGATGATTTACTATGCGAATTGAATTTATTGGGATTAAAACGAAAATTATCACTTCTGCAGATCAGGATATTGTTGAATTAATTTTGAGATCTCTTGAGGAAAATAGGCTTTCGCTTGTCAATAAAGATGTGCTTATTATAGCTAGTAAGATTATATCTACAATAGAAGGGTGTCAGATAAGAATTTCTGATATTAAAAATATCAGAAAGGAGGCTATTGAAGCTGCAAGAACTGCAAAATTAAGCCCAGAATTCGTTGAGATTGTATACAGGGAAGCTGATGAAGTCATTGGTGCTGTTCCAGGAGCTGTGTTAGCTTTGAAAAATGGAGTTTTACAGGCTAATGCTGGTGTAGATCATAGTAATTCTGGAGGGGAAGAATTCTTAATTACTTTACCTAAAAACTCAATAAGAACAGCAGAAAGAATCAGAAAAGAGATTGAATCGAGACTGAATATAAAGGTTGGAGTTATTATTTCTGATTCAAAAACTCACCCACTGAGAAGAGGGACGTCAGGATTTGCCTTAGGTGTTTCTGGTTTTTCTCCTATAATTGATGACCGTGGTTCATATGATTTATTTAATAGACCAATGAAAATAACGACAAGAGCAATTGCTGACAACTTGGTGTGTGGTAGCGAAATATTAATGGGTGAATCTCATCAGAGAACACCGCTTGTGATAGCACGTGGTTATGAAGATATCCCATTCTTGGAAGTAACAGATACTATTGCTAATAATGCACGGATGATTATGGATCCTTATAGATGTATATACATGGGACCTTTCTGGAAAATTAGGAGACGGATAAATGAAGATAAACTCTGAAAATATAATTGAAGGAGAGCTTGGAGGTCTAAAGCTTGGAGATAATTATGATTGCTTAATTATTGGGGTAATAAACCTATCTCCCACATCTTTCTATAAAGGAAGCGTTAGAGAAAATTCAGAGGCAATTAAACGAGGGGTTTATCAACTAATAGATGAAGGAGCTGATATCATTGATGTGGGAGCAGTTTCAAGTGCTCCAACTTTTCTTTACAAAGAGTTAGAAATGAGTACCGTTGACAAAGAAATAAGTAGATTAGATACTTTCTTCAAAGCAATTGAAGATCAGAATATATCTGTTCCGATTTCAGTTGATACTCAATCACATAAAACAGCAGAGTTTGCACTAGAGAATGGTGCAAAAATCATCAATGATATTTCAGGTTTGAAGGCTGATGGGAATATGGTGAATACAATTGCTAACCATAAAGCCTCAACTATAGTAATGACATGCCGTAATCAACCTGGAGATGTGTTTAAATTGCCAGAAATTATCGTAGAGCTTGAAAAAAGTATCAAACTTGGTGTTTCTGCAGGTATTCCACGAAAAAATATTATAATTGATCCTGGTTTAGGTTCTTGGACTTCCCAACGTAAGGAACTGGACGATTACACGATCATTAACCAATTAGACGATTTAAGGATACTTACTCAGTGTATATTAGTTGGGATTTCACGAAAATCTTTTATAGGAGCTATTTTAGATGTTCCACCTGAAAAACGGCTATGGGGGTCATTAGCTGCTACTTCTATAGCAATAATTCGTGGTACTCATACCGTGCGAACCCATGATGTAAGGGCAACCAAGGATGCTTGCCTAGTCGCAAACCGAATAAAAAAGTTAGGATAAAAGAAACTTCTTATAAGTGGTCAATATTGATCAGTTAGATGATTGAGATTGACGAATCTAGATGAATTCTTTAGCGATGATGAAACACGAAATGTTGAAACTTTGATCGCGGTGACCAAGAAATTTTTCTTATTTGTTTCACAACTTGCTGAAATTGTAGATAGCCTTGAATCAAAATATGCAAATCTCTCAAGTAGACTTGACATGATTTCACAAACACCGATTCAAGCACCTGCTCGAGTTTCAGCCCCTCCCATGGCCGCTCCTCCAGTTACAACACCCGTGCCAGTTTCAATACAGGCACGAGGCCCTCCAGCAGCACCACCAGCAGCTCCAGCAGCAGCATTAGCGGCTCCAGCAGCACCAGCTAGCTTACCTACCCCACCATCATTTCCAACTCCCCCTGCTCCTATAAAAGCTCAATCAACGGCACCACCGCCGCCTATAACCGCAAGTAATTCTCCATCACCTCAACAACAGACGTTTTCACCATCAAACCTCCCTCCATTGCCTGGACAAGCACCCGCGCCACCCCAACCAGGATTATCTCCTCCAGGTTCAGTAGGCAGTTCAGTGGGTGGAGCTCGTCCCCCTGGCCCAGCTCCCCAACCATCTCCGATGAGTTTGAAAGCACAAATGAATATGGAATTAAAAGAAGCATTTGCGAGAATTAGAAAAGGATGGGATGAGGAAAAATAACAAACTTCTTTTATTATTCCTTTTTCTCATATAATCTTGAACCGAGTTCTCTCAACCGTTCAATTCCACGGATTTCCCACTCAAATGCAGGAATTTCGGTCAACTCAAACTCTGTGTAAAGGTCTCTTATCTTCTCTAAATCTTTTTGTTGATTTGTGAACCTATTATGGCAATAATTACAATCGGAATTTTCTGGTTGAACTTGGTTTATCAATATCTGCTTGATAGGAAAAGCTACTTCAAAAAGTGCTCTAACCAGTCTTTCGGTTTCCCAGATTGCCATCACCGTTGGAATAGTTACAGCTACGAACTCTGTTTCCTCAGCATTCATTAAATGCTTCCTAGCTACTTCTACTTGATCTCGGAGGTCTTCTAATTTATTGAAGGCATCCTGTTCATCTAAATCAGAACCACTCCCGAATAGTGTTTTAAAACCTGATAATAAACCCCCAAGTCGACGTCTCATTTTAAGTAGTCTAAATAACCAGCTTTGAGTAAGTTCGGGTAATTGAAGTAATTTTAGTGTGTGACCAGTTGGGGCAGTGTCGAAGATAACAATATCGAATTCAGGGTTTTGTATAAATTCTAGCAATTGAATAAAAGCAACAGTTTCATCAGCTCCAGGAGGGGAAAGAGAACTTGCATCATCATCTCCAAACATCTCAGTGAGGGCTCCTGTTGGATCCTGTTGAGTTATCATTTCAGAATATGACTGCATAGCTTGATCGGTACTTAATTCAATAGCCCATAGATTTTCGACATTATCTACCTCGACATAATCTTCTCCACCTATCTGTTGATCAAGACTATCCGATACCGAATGAGCAGGGTCTGTTGATACTAGCAATGTACGAAAACCGAGATCAGCTGCATGAATAGCTGTTGCAGCAGCCATTGTTGTTTTTCCAACACCTCCTTTTCCGCCAAAGAAAAGGAAATGTTTATCGAACAATGATTTTGACATACGAAAACAGAGAAAAAGATCGAAACAAGAACCTTTTGCTTGGCCTGAAGTACTAAACTTTAACAAGATTTTCAAAATGGGAATAAATATACTCATTTTGGGTGATATTAATGTGGGCTGTACCTAAAAGTTCCAGAATAGTAGCATTAAGCTTTATCTTTGTAATAATTATCTTTTTATATCAAACAACTACGATTCTAGCTTCTAGCTCTGAAAATAGTACGATTAATGCACTGTACCCAAGTTTATTTGTGACTAAGGTCGTAGATAAGACAGAAGTAACTTTGGGAGAATCTTTCCTTGTAACAATTACGATTAACAACTTTGGTAATAAGACTGCTTATAATGTCACCTTCATTGATGATCTGACAGCAGAATGGGTTTTCAATATAACTGGATTAACTAGAATATCTTACAGTCAGATTGAGCCTAATCAAATACGTACCTTCAGTTACATTGCCACTGCGATTTCAAAGGGTAGTTATCAGCTCCATTCTGCACGTGTTTATTATTACACATCTGAGGTTCAACCTAGTGAATTCTTAAGTATCAGTAATGCAATAGATATAACAGTATTAGACCCACTTGAAGATTTTTCTTTAGCAAACTATAACGTTTCAATAACATTTTTGTTAATCTTACTAGTATTGAATTTACTGTTAATACTACGGTTAATTACACCTAAATTTAACCGACGGGTAGAAAACCAGTAAATTTACATGTTTATCAGAACTTGATTTGAGCTAAGATAATGGAAACTCCAGTCCCCGCACAATTAATCGATAAACATGTAATTATCTGGGATAGTGAACTTGGAAGTGAAATTTATCAACTAGGCTACTTTGGTAAGCCAGTTGGCATAAGAAAACCTAAATCACCTCGCTTCGATCGTCCTCTTGAACTAACACTGCTCGAAGCAGCTTTCTTACAGGAGAAGGAGATAATAAATGTTCGTGAAGAAAACCGAAGCTTATCGAACGAGGAATTCCGTACGATTAGTGAAGAACGATTTGCAAAATTTGATGATCTGTATACAGTATACTCTCACTTAAGGAACAAACGATATATAGTCCGTCCTGGTTTGAAGTTTGGTACTGACTTCTCAGTGTATCGTCGTGGTCCTGGTATTGATCATGCCCCATTTCTTGTTTCAATATTTCCTAAAGAGTCACATATAGAGCCTATTGACTTAGTAAGAGCTGGAAGATTAGCAACTTCGGTTAGAAAACGTTATGTTATTGCTACAGTGTTATCAGATCGACAAATTCGTTTCTATGTCTTCCAGTGGAACCGTCCATAACTATTCTCTGAAAAATATTTGATATTTTATTCTTCGTTTATTCGAATGCATTCGAAAAAGTATCAGCTTGTGGTTCAAAAAATTCTCCAGATTCAAGTAATTCATTTATAGCCTCATAAATTTGTGATTCATCAATATTTGAAAATTTTTTCTTAATTATTTCCATGGTAACTCCGCTACCTTCATCTAGCTGTTTGACAAGGGTTTTAATTTTCGTTTTAAGATCTTCTAATGAGGCTACACCAAGATCTATCCCTTCAACTTTCGCTGATCGCACTTGAATCCCAGTATTGCGATTTTGATTCTGAATTATTTTCAGTCTATGATAAACATTCCAGTTATCATCTTTAATCAAGTCCACAATATCAGGGGTAATAAACACGTCAATATTCTCTTCTTGTTCAGAGATTTGAATCTGCCCAAGTATTTCAACTTTATCCCACTTATTTATTGATTCGAGCTTCCCATCCCAAGATTTAACCCGTACGACACCACTACCATCCTCTACTTTCAATCCAATATATTCATTTTCACCTTCATATTTCTCTGTAACTACTCCTAAAATCCAGACACGAAAAATAGTATTTCCTTCCTGCGATAATAACCTCCATCTCTCCTCACTATCTTTCGTTACCTCAGATCGATTTATTGTTCCAATCCTATATCTTTTGTAGGGTGATCGTCTTTTCATTAAAAACAACTCAATAGTGTATAGTTATTGAACCCATTTTTCATTTATTAGGTTGTATGAAATATATTCCTCAGATGAAAATAACACACTGAGCTCATATTTCGCTCTTTCGGGTTTATCAGATGAGTGGACTATATTTTTCGTTAAATTATTTCCGAAATCTCCGCGTATCGTGCCTGGTTCAGCTTCAGGAGAATTTGTTGCCCCTGCTAGTTTCCGTACTACTTTTACACAATTATTTCCTTGTATAGCGATAGCTACCAGTGGACCAGAAAGAATGAAAGATTTCAATATTGGATAGAATTCCTTGTTTGTGTGAATATCATATAATCGGTCAATTTGTTCATTATTCAATTGTAACATCCGTAATGCAATTATTTTCAATCCTTTCCTCTCAATTCGGGAAATAACTTCTCCAATCAATCCTCTCTGTACTGCATCAGGTTTAATAACCAAAAGTGTCTTCTCTGTCATTATTTATACCCATTTTAACTTCTATTTCATGATTTGACGAAATCAACAAATTCGAAACCATTTATTCTGTTTATCATATCTTTAAATCACGGTTAAAATCTTTTTATCTTATTTCCAATCAGAATTTGAAAAGTGTTTTTTCCAGTTCTTAGTTACTAGTCTACAAATGAAATTATAATATTACAATAGATGTATCTAACTCGATTAACTGGAAAAAAAGTTAATAATAACTGCTAAAAAGGGTTGCTTACTTTGTTTAGATTAATATTTATCCATAATCTAAGGATTTCTGAACGAACAGTTTCATACAAACAATTTGAAAGGAAATGTACAAACTATGTTTACAACCTTCCTAAATTTAAATCCCATTGAACAGCTAACTCTTGGTGTAGTCATTACTGTTGCCATTATATCTTTTATTTACTCTTGGTGGTTACGTAAGGACGTACTCAGTCACGATAAAGGAACAGAGGAAATGCAACAAGTATGGGAAGCTATCAATGAGGGTGCAAATGCTTATTTAAAACGACAACTTATGACTATTCTTCCTATCGTTTTATTACTCACAATTGCGCTATTTTTCAGTGTTTACCTTGTCCACCCAACCGAAGCAGCTGAATTTGAGTTTTCTTATCTTGATGATCCAACTTTAATTGTTGCAATAGGTCGTACTATTGCTTTCATTATGGGAGCATCGTTCTCAATGATGGTTGGTCAATTTGGAATGCGTATCGCAGTTCAAGGAAATCTGCGAGTCGCCGCAGTTGCTGCTAAAGCGACAGATGAAGAAGGTAATCAGGTAGACGTTGGTCAAAGATACAGCAAAGCTCTTTCTGTTGCATATCATGCTGGTACAGTAACAGGTATGCTTACTGATGGTTTTGGATTACTTGGTGGAACAATAATTTTCATAATTTTCGGAACAGCAGCTCCAGATGCATTATTAGGGTTTGGTTTCGGAGGAACCATATTAGCTCTATTTATGCGAGTTGGAGGAGGAATTTATACTAAAGCCGCAGATGTTGGCGCAGATCTTGTCGGAAAAGTTGAGAAGGATATCCCCGAGGATGACCCACGAAATGCTGGTGTAATTGCCGATTTAGTTGGAGACAATGTTGGTGACTGCGCAGGAATGGCTGCGGATATTTTTGAATCATATGAAGTGACTATTGTTTCTTCACTTATTTTAGGACTTGTTTTATTTGCTCTTGATGGTAATATCGTGTGGATTATGTTTCCATTGATCGTAAGAGCTATTGGAGTAATTAGTTCTATTGTAGGAACCTATGCAGTTGCTTTATGGAAAACCCCAGATGCAGAAAAAGCAATGTTCCAATCCTACGAAATATCAAGTGCAATAACGATTATTTCATCATTATTACTTGCCACATTTTACGCTGGCGATTGGAGATTAGGCTTTTTGATTGCAGTAGGAGTTCTACTCGCAGTATCGTTTAACCCAATAACTGCAAGGTTTACTGCAAAAGCAGGAGGTCCAGTAGTTGAAGTATTTGAATCAACCAAAGGTGGACCTGCTACTACAATTCTTAGTGGTATAGCTTTAGGATATGAAAGCAGTGTTTGGGCTGTAGTTGCCATTAGTCTATCTTTCATACTTGCTATTGTTACGTATGCCATTTTTCCAGATAATACCTTGCTTCCTATAATTAAAGATATTTCAGCTATTGATCATATTGTTGTTGATCCAGCACATATTGGAGAAGCTATCCTTTACGGAATTGCGTTAATCGGAATCGGTATGCTTTCTCATACGGGTAATAATGTAGCAATGGATTCGTTTGGACCAATTAGTGATAATGCTCAAGGCATAGCTGAAATGACTGGCATGGATGCAGAATCTCGTCATGTCTTAGAAGAATTAGATGCAGTTGGGAATACCACGAAAGCTATTACGAAAGGTGTTGCAATTGCTTCAGCAGTTATTGCATCTGTAAGCCTTTTTGCTTCATTTGTAACAGATGTCACCTTGGTTGCAGAAAATGTTGGAGTAGCTAATCCTTTAGAATATGGATTACGAATAAATGTTCCAGCAGTATTCGTAGGCCTTCTTATTGGTGCTGCACTTCCTTGGTTATTCTCGGCATTTAATATCAGAGCAGTAAGCCGAGCAGCTGGTCAAACAATTGATGAAGTTCGTAGACAGTTTAAAATCCCTGGAATCATGGAAGGAACGAAAAAGCCTGAATATGGAAGAGTTGTTGAAATTGTAACAGCTGCAGCTCAACAAGAGCTAATCAGCCTGACGATTATTGCAATTAGTGTTCCTATTTTCATGGCAATCTTCTTTACTTTAGCTCTCGGATCAGTAAATAATCCCGAATTGATCGGTTCAGGTGTTGAAGTATTAGGTGGATTCCAGGCAGGAATTATTGTTAGTGGTCAATTACTGGCAGTATACATGTCTAATGCTGGAGGCGCTTGGGATAATGCTAAAAAATCGATAGAAGACGAACCTAGAGATTTAGATAAGAACACAGGTAAAGGAAGTGAACGTCACATGGCAGGAGTCGTTGGTGATACGGTCGGAGATCCATTAAAGGATACTGCTGGTCCCGCTCTCAATCCAATGATTAAAGTGATAAATTTGATTAGCCTCATCCTTGCTCCCCTGTTAGTTCAAGCTTCCACAGATCCAACACTACAAACTATCTTAGCTGCTGTTGGTGCGCTGCTTTTTGCGGCCTTTGTTTGGGCTTATAGAAAAAGTTCACGAAAATCTGCTATTGTGTTCGATAAGGAAGTTTAATAATCATCCGAACCTCTCGGATATTATTAACTCCTTCCTCTTCTCTTTTTTTCTATATATAATTTCGTTAGTTCCTTCTTAATTACAAGGAAACATTCAATAGTCTAACGAATAAATCCTCCAATGATTCTTTTTTCGTTATACTCTGAATAAGAATAACAGACAGAGGTTCTGCAATTATGTATTATTTAACACGAGTCCGTGAAACAATTCGCATTCCCCCTAATCGTTTTGGTCAACCCATTGAAGACGTAATACTTGATATCTCGAGGACCAAGAATGAAACTACGATTGGAGGAGATGTAGGTATGATAGTGGCTATACTTGCAGTTAATGAAATCTCCCCTGGTCGCATCGTCCCTGGTGATGGGGCTACTTTCCATGATGTAGAGTATGAAGCCATATCCTTTCGGCCCTTAGACGATGAAGTTGCTGAAGGAGAAGTAGTAGAAACAACAAAGTTTGGTTTCTTCATGAGAATAGGATGTACTGATGCTTTAGCTCATATTAGCCAAATTGCTGATGAATATTTTCAAATTTCATCAAGATCATCTGGTGTTCTTGTTGGTCGAGACTCTGGAAGAACTATCAGACCTGGTGATTTAGTAAGAGGCAAAATTATTACTGCTACAGTAGATCATGTTAGTATGAAAATTGCGGTAACGATGAAAGGTGAGGGATTGGGATTAAAAACTTGGATTGATGAAACAAAAACCAAAGAGGTATCATAATTGGTAAAAATCAAAGCTTGTAAAAAATGTAATAGTATCGTACACGGGGAAGAAGTTTGTCCTATTTGTAAGACCCACAATCATCTATCCAAGAGTTTTGTTGGAATGGTAATAATTCGTAATCCAGACAAAAGCAAAATTGCACGTAGATTGAATATCACCCGTCCGGGAAAATATGCAATCAAAGTCCGTTAGTGTGAGAATTATGGGATATAAACTCCCAAACAATCTAAGAAAATCATTTCGAGACCCTATTGGACAAATTTTTACGGGAAGACCAGCTGATTCTGCAAAAAATGCAATTGAATATATCAATTCTCTTGGAAAAGTTATAACAGTTGCGGTAGGAGATGTATGTTCACAATCGCTCCTTGAACAAGATTTTTATCCGAACGTAATACTTTTTGATGAAACCACACAAAGACGGGAAAGTATCTCGCTTAAATTAGACTCTTATCAAATTAAGAGTGCAGCTAATCCCAAGGAGTGGATATTAAAGAGCGCATGGACCGTTATCCAGCAATCCATAGCTTTTTCTACTTCCAACAATTGCCGCATAGCAGTCAGGATTGATGGTGAAGAGGATTTATTGATAATCCCAGCTATTATTTCACTCCCCATCGGGAGCATAGTCATCTACGGACAACCTCCTATTGCTACTGAAGAAGGGATTGTAGTAGTCTCGATATCTTCATCACTAAAGGATAAAGTTTCCGAATTATTAAAAAAATTCGAATATTATGAGGAATTATCAGATGGAAATTACGATAACTGAAGAAAAGGAAAATCCACTAATTGGCCGTAAAGAAATTCAAGCAGTTTTAACTCATTTAGGAGATGTAACTCCAACCCGAGATGCGGTAAGATCAAAAATTGCTGCTCAATTAAATACAGACCTTGATAAAGTTGTAATCCAAACTATTAATGGCCATTTTGGAGAACCAAAATCACAGTTAACTGTTCATTGTTATGATAATCCAGAAACTGTTCTTGTATACGAACCAAAATTCCTTCTCAAACGTAATAAAATTATTTCTACAGAAAGTGATGAGAGTTAAGAAAATGCCCGTAAGAAGAAAACCTGTACAATCTTATTATACTGTTGACTATAAGAAAGGTTCCATTAAAAGAAAAAATACATTTTGTCCACGATGTAAAGGATCTTTCCTTGCTAAACACAAAGATCGATCATCTTGTGGCCTTTGTGGTTATACCGAATTCTAAGATCAGAAAAAAATGAAAATAATATGGAAGCCACTGATCCGGTAATATTAGGATTCGAGGGAACTGCTCATACCGCGGGAGTTGCGGTTGTTCAAGGTACTGAGATAATTGCAAATAAATCAGCTACTTATATTCCATTAGAGGGAGGGATTCATCCACGTGAAGCAGCAACTTTTATTGCTAGAAAGTTCCCCCAATTATTACAAGATATTTTTACTCAGCTACCTTTCAATATTGAAAAGATAGATGCAATCGCTTTTTCACAAGGCCCTGGTCTTGGCCCATGTCTCAGAACTACGGCCACAGTTGCGAGAGCGATCGCATTGAAGCTGAAAAAACCACTTCTTGGAGTAAATCACTGTGTGGCACATGTAGAGTTAGGACGAGCAATAACTACAGCTCTTGATCCGATGGTGCTCTATGTTAGTGGTGGAAATACACAATTAATCACCTATATGAACGGAAAATACAGAATTATGGGTGAAACTCTTGATATTGCAATAGGAAACGCGCTAGATACATTAGGAAGGCACTTGGATCTACCCCACCCAGGTGGTCCTTATATTGAGCGTGAGGCGGCAAAAAGTAAGAATTTACTTGAACTTCCATACACATTGAAAGGGATGTCATTTTCTTTCTCGGGAATAGTCACTGCAGCTAAAAAATTCAAAGAAAGCCACTCTGTTCCTGATATTTGTTATTCCTTTCAAGAATATACATTTGCTATACTCGCAGAGGCGACTGAACGCGCTTTATCATGCACAAAAAAAGAATCTGTTCTATTGACTGGAGGAGTTGCTGCAAATTCCCGATTACAATCAATGATAAGTAATGTAGCAGATGAACAGAAATCTATATATCATGTGGTGCCAAAGAACCTAGCAGGAGATAATGGGGTGATGATTGCAATGGCAGGAACTCTTTTATTCAAGAATAAAGTATTTCTCCCAATTAAAGAAAGCCAAGTTATCCCAAGGTGGAGATCAGATCAAGTAGAAGTTGGATGGTTGAATGAACTTAATAACAAATAAAGAACTTACAAAAGGTGCAGAAGCCATTATCTCTAATGGGAGATTCCTAGATCTTCCAATTATGATTAAACATCGTGTACCAAAAATTTACCGCCATTCAAGAATAGATTCTATGATTAGGCTTCATAGAATTCGTTCCGAGGCAAAAATTATGACTTACGCTTGGAAACTCGGAGTAAATGTCCCATCACTATTTGGTATTGATATCCAAGCCTATTCACTTTTTATTGAGTCGATTCAAGGAGAATTACTGTACGAAATTGCGAAAACTACCCCAAATAAGGAATTATTATCGATTTTTTCAGAACTAGGCAATCAAATAGGGATTCTGCATTCAAACGATATTATTCATGGTGATTTAACAGTTTTTAATGTGATAGTAAAATCGCAGAAAGAAACCTGTATAATCGATTTTGGTTTAGCAAAAATTTCAGTGGAATTGGAAACAAAAGCTGATGATCTATTAACTTTTTACTCTACCTTGAAAGCAATTAATCTAAATTTCCAAAATCTCTTCAAAAGTTTCCTAGATGGTTACCTTAAGGTGTATTCAGAAGGTAAGAAAACTTATCAACAGATGAAAAAAATTCAAAGTCGAGCACGTTATATCGCACGAGAGGAACGTTTAGTATAACAAGAATTTATTGGAGAAAGTTGCATGAAATTCAAAGTATTTTATGAATATCAAAATATACTTGATCAATGCCACACTATTATTGCAGGATGGCACGGTTTAGGGGAAATCGGTTATATCACTGTATCTCATTTGATACAGGAGTTAAAATTAAAGCGTATCGCCACTATCATGTCTAGTGGAGCTCCTCCGTTCATTTCAGTTCAGAACTCGCAATTGAGACTTCCTTTTGAGATATATGGAAAGGAAGAACATGATTTTGCAATCTTCATCCCTCATTTGCAACCCTATCGTCATGTCCAAATAGAATTCTCAGAGAAAATGTCAGAATGGATTTTACAGCAAAAGAACCTCGAACTTGCTTATTTTATTGGAGGTGTCGACATTCGTCTGAAAACTACTGAAGGATCTATCCAGTATATTCCTACACGTACGTTTTTAGAACATTCAAAATTATCAGACTCATTTACTAGTGAGGTTCGTGATAATTTTCTTGATCCTGGATTGTTTGTTGCAGGTCCTCTCGCAATTATGCTTGGTTATCTCGATATGAGCATGTTTCCAGCTTCAGGATTGCTAGCGTACGCTCAACGCGATCGTCCTGATCCACTAGGAGCTATAGTTATTATTAAAAAATTGAATGAGCTTTTGCAAATTTCTGTTGAGACTGAAGAACTATCAAATAATGCTAAAGCAATCGAAGAGGAAATTAAAAAACAATTAGCTCCTATTGAGGAAAATCAGTCCGAGGATTTATCATCAAAACGGATATATACATAGTTCTGATACTTTTACTTGTTAACGCCCAAAACGACGTTTTCTTTGCTGAAAAACCCTAATAGCTCTCCATAAATCAATTTTACGGAATCCAGGAAAAAAAACATCAGCAAAATAAAGCTCACTGTAAACTGATTGCCATGTTAAAAACCCTGACAATCTTTCTTCCCCAGATGTACGGATAATGATATCAGGATCTGGAATTCCATCTGTATAAAGGTTTTGTTCAACTAATACTTCGTCAATATCATCAATAGTGATTTTTTCATCCTTAATTTGCTGTGCTATCGATTTTATCGCATCAATCATCTCAGCACGTCCACTATAGCCAACTGCAATTATTAAAGTAGGTCCAGAGAGATCATTCATTGAACTTTCCTCTGCAGCTCTAATAGCTTTTTGTACTTCATCTGGAAGCAGATGAATTCTCCCTATCACCTTAATTTTTACATTCCTGCTTCGAAGTTCGGGATGATCGACAAGTTCACGAAAAGTTGATTCGAACAGCTTCATCAGTTCTTTAACTTCTTTATCCTCACGATTGAAATTCTCTGTAGAAAAAGCAAATAATGTCACGTATTCTATTTTTAAATCCCAAAACCACTCTAAAACCTGAGTAAGTTTTTTTCGTCCAAGTTGATGACCATAATGACTCGGAAGGTTCTTTGCACGAGCATATCGTCGATTTCCATCCATAATCAAAGCAACATGTCTTGGGCGAGTATCATCTTTTATTTGATTCCACAATCTTCGCTGATATAGCTTATAAACGAGTGCATCGAATCCAAAATTCAAAATCAAAGCCTCTTGATTTATCCAAGTTCAAATAAACAGTCATTAAAGATATGATAAAAATTTCTTGGATTCAATAATCCGCATAATTTTATTTTGATGTGACTTAGAATCAATCCATGACAATATATTTAGTGCGGGGGGTGAGATTTGAACTCACGAACGCCTACACGACTAGGACCTCAACCTAGCTCCTTTGACCTGGCTGGGAAACCCCCGCTAGAAGCTTACCGCACTATTATTGAAAATTCTTTCAACGGCAATTTGAACTGATTTATAACCTTTGTTGTGAAAATTCTAACCATTAAACCACCTGCAGAAAAAATGTACACACGGTCTTTTCCAGCAGATTGTGTTCTAATATTAATTGCATTAAATACAATCAGCTCGTCCTTGAAAGTAGGCATAGCACTAGTATTCGGAAGAATTTCAATCTGTAGGTTCTTCCGATCTTTCATTTCCAAAATCTTTGAGGGAATTTCAATTTTTCCTCTTAGATTTTGTTTTTCGTCACGAAAATCTATCCGCCAGAGATTATTATCATAATCCTCTTCAAGCTGAAATACTTCTGCATTGATAATCATTTTTACTTACTCTTCTGTAGATTGATCGCTTGCATAACGATTGAATATAGCACGAACACGATCAGCAACTGGACCTGTTCCTTCAACCCCGCTTTCACTAACTTTGACTCTTTCAAGTACAACAATTAATCCTGCTTCATCATATACCTTTACATCCCCGGGACGACGGAATATTCTTTCCAATTCATCCTTCAATCCAAGAAGGTTAAATGGAGCTTCTTCCAAATACAGCTCAGCTATCTGGTCACCATTCAGGCATATTCTATGAATTTCATTCGTTTCGTCATCACGCTTGGCTTTTATCAGCACACATGATAATGTCTCTGGAGACAATCCTTTAAGTTCACCCACAAATTTTCTTCCATTTTTTAGTATAACCGCAACTCTTTTGTTGTTAAAAGCTGTGATTTCTTTCTGAAAAGTTCTTTTGGCTTGACCGACCATTGACACATAATCGCCTCCATGAATATAGAGCAGATAACTTTATCACCAAAATGTAAAAGGCTGACGTGTGAATTAGCATAGTGATGGTAATCTGGCTCATTAATGGTGCAATTATCTTATATATATATTTTTTCTGAAGTACTACGAAACCAAGTGGACTCTAAGAACTTAATTAATGAATAAACGACAAACTACTCTCTTAGCCATTAAAACTTCGATTTTGAGAGCAATTTTCCTAGTTTCCAAATGTGAAGAGCAAATTTACATCCGTTCTAAGTCCTGAACTTTTGTTAAAAGAGCCCAATCGAGGTTCATTTGTAATATCATTTCAATCTTGAGTGAAGACTCTTCTTTAATTCCAAATGCAAGTACTACATCATCTTTCTTAATACCTTTGAAAGTTTCGGTAGAATGAGTGAGACTATGTTCATTCTGGTCGTCGAAAAAGACAATTTTATCCTTAGTTATTTCTTTTATCTTGCTAAACAATCGAAACTTAGTTCCAGGAGTAATACTGGCAAGAGATAACAAAGAAATATCACCATAGGGGATCAAAGAGATTCTTTTCATAGATAGTCAATCTTTGTTATGGATTATGAATTTTCCTCAATGATAAATATTTCTTGGAAGACTCTTTTCCAAAGGACTTCTTTAATACAGTGAATAATTTCTGCTTAAATTGCATTTTAGATACTTGGTGAACCCTTAGATGGAATTTTGTGAATGTGGTGGATTTCTCGTTCCCGAAAAACAAGAAGATGGCCAAATTATTATGAAATGCCCATCCTGTGGTAAAAAAATAAGCTCAGCTTCAAACTCGAAAGCATTTGAAATTAAACAAACCATCAAACATTCAGATATGGAGAAAATGGTTATCATTGACGATGATGATGAGATAGAAACCATGCCGACGGCTACTGCTCATTGTGATAAATGTGGACATAATGAAGCAGTATATTGGGAACTTCAAACACGTAGTGCTGATGAAGCAGCAACTACTTTTTATCGATGTAGAAAATGTAAATTTACATGGCGAGATTACGGATAAGAACAAGAAAATTTGGATACAAAATAGGGTCAGGGTTTTTTTACTACAATTATAGCATGCTTTTTCTCATAAGCGTCAATTTTACTGTATTCTATAATTTTTAAACCAAAATCATTTTCTAATTGCCCTATTTGATTTGAAAAGACCTCTTCAGGCTCAAGAGATACATCAATACTTTGTGATTTAATAGCTAAAACACCAATTCCTCCTGATCTCAGGAATTCCTGGGAATTTCTACCAAAAATTTGTGCTTGATCAGGTTGAGATACATCTTGATAAATAAGATCTACATCGAATACGAATGCTGAATATTCCTCGGGACGTCTTGCATCTGCAAGGATCGGTATTAGATTTGGCCTTTGTTCAGCTAATCTGTAGAATTTTCTCATTACTTTCGGAGAGAATTCGACTCCGTATAGTATTCCATCTTCCAACATATCAGAAAAATGTGATGGAGTAGTTCCTGTTGAAACACCAAGATAAAGAATTCTTTGATTTTTAATCTGCGGTAAATGCTTCATTCCTGAAAGAAAGGCGGCCGCGAATTTAGATCTGAAAGGATCCCAGGTTCGATATTCATCATTATTGTCTTTAATTAACCTTTCTCCGTAAACAGAGACTCCAGGAACACTATTCAATGTAGCAAGACGTTTTTTTTGTTCCATCTTCAGCTGATACATACCTTCGATCGTTGTGTTTGATATTTTCAGATTGTTCACCTTCAATTAATTCGATTTGGGCTTTTGTTGGGGTTTACGGCGCCTCTGTTTTTTTTCGAGTCTTTTTTCGACCATGATTTATCTTTGCGCTTACCATCTCGGTATGAAGACTTTGATCTTCCTCTACTTGGCTTTCGGGATTTCAATTTTTGTTTTCTGGCTACTTGCTTCTCTGTTGGTTCGGGAAAAGACTCTTGGATTTCTACAATTCGTTTTTCTAGGTCGTTCACAAGAGTTGGACCAATAAATTCGCCACTAAAGTAATCTACTCTTGCTGCAATGCTTAATTTGCCCGCCAACGCCCGAGCGATTTTTCCCCTTTGATGTAGTTTAGCGGAATGGATTAAAGGGGATTGAAAAATCACACCGTGTTTTGGAGGATCTTCTCCCGACCTTAAATGTCTAAATAGAGCTTTTTCAGCTCCTAAAACCTGAACTGTTCCTGAAGATCGTTTAGCTAAATTCTCTAAATTTCCTGCAAGAGATATTAGTCGTGCTCCAAGTAAGCTACCAACAAGTGCCTGTAGATTCGGAGCAACTTCTTTCATGCTCTCCTCAATATATTTCTCTAAATTATCCTTGATTTTTAAAATTTCAACTCCAAAGGATGCTAATTGAGAAATCGGGCTCATATCATACAGAGAAATCCCTGCACCGAGCGAGTTCATTGCAGCTTCTTGTATTAGTTCCTGTCTTTTTTCAGATAAAGAAGTAATATCATCAAGAGTTATTTCAGAACGAAGTTTGCCTTCCATTTTTGCTACTAATTTGATGTATTGGTCATTATCTCTCACTAGATCTTGTAGCTCTGGAAAATGAATTCCATACCATTCAGAGAGTCGTGCATAGATTAGATTTAAGATTGAGTTAATATCATCTATACTGTTGATTGCTTGTGCAATATACTTATCCCGAGCTTCGATATTCTCCCGTAGCATATTTTGAGTGAAAAGCATGGCTTGTGCCCGTAAGGATGTCATAACTTCAAACGAGTCTGAAGAATCCGAATGCTCCTCTAAGTATTTTCTTATTTCTGATCTGATAGGAAAAAGCTCTCCTGGACTCGCAAAACGGGTTTTTTCATATCCTATTGTTCGTAGATATTCGATTATTGCAGCATTATCAGAAATAATTTCCTGAGCAATATCAGGTAGTACTTTTCTGAACTCTAAGTCATGTTCAGTAAGGAAATCTTGAAATTCGTCACCTAATATGGATTTATTTTCTTTAAATGGAACAGATTGAGTTATTTTAGCCGTTTCTTTGGTTATTTCTCCAAAGAGAACACCTGTGGCAATTACTAATACACATTTCAATTCAGGACACCTGATCTTATGAGTAACGCATAATTAGTAATGGATAAAATTGTTTCTTTTAAACTAGGTTCGAAGTATCAATTCCTATCATTCCTTCCTTTGATAGTAAAACCTTTATTCAACTTTTCAAAATGAGCTATGGAACTAAAAATGATGCGCCAGAAACCCATTAGTATCAAAATCCCGGATCAAATACTTATTCTAATTGATAACTTTGTACGTTTAGGCCAATATGAATCTAGATCTCATTTTTTGCGAGTAGCCATAGAAGAAATGCTTAAGCAAGAAACAGGAACATGGGATAAGCTAGTTGATCAAATTTCAGATAAAATATAATTTGGATACAAGATGTTCTCATTTTCAGATGATGAAAGGAATCAGCTTATTTTTGCCTGCACTATCTTTGTAATTGTAGAACTCTCAATTTTTCAAAACCCACTTTCTCTATTAGGTTTATTCTTTTCTAATCTCCAATCTTTTGTGCAAACAATCATCGAATTATGTATAATTAGCGTTTTAAGTATTCCTCTGTTTTTATTACATGAGATTGCCCACAAATTCATTGCAATAAGGCGTGGATTTCCCTCAAGATTCTACTTAGATCAGAACATGGCGCTCTTTTCATTGCTGAGTGTCTTTATCCCATTAAAGCTGATTGCTCCTGGAGCAGTTGTTTTTTATGGTAATCCTTCAGAAGAATCAGAAGCAAGCATTGCTATGGCTGGTCCTTTGGCCAATATTATCATCGGGGGTATGTTGATGGGTATTTCATTTTTATTACCAGGAAACTTGATGGTTTATACCCTTTTAGTTAGTAAATTTTCCTTCGATTTAACTCTATTTAATCTTCTACCTATATCGATACTCGATGGTGCTAAAATTAATAAATGGAATTCAACTGTCTTTATCGTCATTTTTGCTTTTAGTTTGGCAGCTTGGTTGTTACATCCATATGGCCTGTTTGGAGGATTCTGAATTTGAATACAGTATCAGATACACAACAGAAATCTCTCATATTAGGCGTGGTACTTATTGGGCTAGTAATTTCCCTTGATTTATTACTACCTAATAATGATATTGAAGGAAAAATTATCCTATGGAGCATAGTATCAATTATTTTTGGTATTCTGATCAGCTATTCATTTGTTATTAATCCCTCATATTCCCGAAGAGAATTTTCACGTTTTCCTCGAATTCATAGTAGAAATAATGGATTTAAACCAAGAATCATACCGCCAGCAGCAGTCAAGAAAAAAACTCAATTAAAAGGGGTTTGTGATTATTGTGGAGAATCATCATCACTTGGGTTTACGTGCTCTTATTGTGGCAGATTTTATTGTGCAAATCATCGTATACCGGAGAAACATAATTGTTCTGGATTACATAATCGTTGAAGGAGTTTTAGGGGGAAAATGAATGTAGTACCTCTGAAAGAACAAGATTCGTTGTGCTAAGCATAAGAAAAATGAAATAAATAGCATTGATGACATATAAACCTCCTAAGCTCAAAGTTTTCATAATTCCCGTTAACAGAATAAAGATATACAGAATTTCTAAGAAAAAAATCTTATCAATCGGAATATTTTGACGTATCATTTCTTTAGAATGAAATTGAGGTGAAGCAATATTGAACTTTGGTGTTCTTTCAAAAACACCACTTTTTCTAAAAAATCCATCAATAACGCCAACACCCATTCTTATAACCAGTCCAGCTCCCCAAAATAAGAATAAAGGAATCAGAAGAATATCCCAAAAGGATCTATCGCCACGAACTATTGCATATGAGTAAGCTAATACACCACATATAGCTGAAAAAGTGAAAAAAACTCCTAGGGTAGATAAAAATCCTCCTTCGAAGGAAGAAGAGTACAGTAAAATTATTGTGGTTACTGTGTTAACTAATATCATTAAAGGAACTAAATATTGAGTTAGGTGTATGATACCCTGTATTGTGAGCCAACTTGGAGGTGAGATTGAATACTGTAAAAAATTTTTGAGGTTTTTCTTTATGTTCTGTGAGAATCCCTTTGCCCATCGACCCTGTTGAATTATCCAACATCGAATTGTTGGTGGTATTTCTTGGAGATTTACTATTGAACTCAAATAAATGATTTCATAGCCTTTGATTTGGGCACGATACGCAAGATCAAGATCTTCAGCAAGAGTATCCGATTCCCATCCTCCACTTTCGTCTATCGTTTCCCTACGCCATATTCCTCCTGTTCCATTAAAGGAAATAAAAGCTCCCAATTTTTTACGGCCAATTTTTTCAACTAAAAAATGGCCATCCAATCCTATAGACATTGAACGAGTAAATAATGAGTAATTGAGGTTATTATGACCCCATCGTGACTGAATAGCTCCTAGCTTCTCATTGTTTTTGAAATAATGAATTGTCTGAATCAAAAAATTCGGATTTATGTGAAAATCTGAATCGAAAATCGCAACGAATGCTGAATTATCATTTTGTAACCCATATCTTAACGCTCCGGCTTTAAAACCGTCTCTAGATGATCTTCGTAGAATTTTTACAATAAAACCCTTATCGATCAGTTTTTTAGACAATTTATCAATAATAGCTGATGTTTCGTCTGTAGAGTCGTCAAGAATTTGAATTTTCAGACGATCTAATGGATATTTTATATTTCCTATGTTCGTAAGTGTTGTAGATATAATTTTTGACTCGTTAAAGACTGGAAGCTGTATTGTAACTTGAGGGAGCTCCGAATTTTGAAAGAAAAATTTATTTGTGGGATCTTTCCAATTTTTGGAGGAAAGTGCGAGAAAAAGTAAATTTATCGGATAGGGGATTAGAATCAGTGCAGAAATTATATTCAAACTTAAAAGAAAGGAGAGAATCAGATTCATGAACTTTTAATCCTATAAATTAAGGTGATCAAGAAAATATTATATTTATATAGATAGTTATTTTCCTGTTATATTATATCTAATGATCTCAAAGAAATGAAGGTTTATTAGGGATTTATATAACATTATCTTTAAGTTCTCTGTACAAAACTATATCCATATTGGTGAGTCAGTTTGAAAATGAATCCTATATCAACTCTTGATATGTCTATTGTTGATGTAAATTCAGAGTATTTAGGGGTGAATCGTATACTTCTAATGGAAAATGCTGGTCGAGGATTAGCTGATTTTATATTAGAAACTTGCAAATCAACTTCCTGTTCAAATATTGTTATTCTTGCAGGGAAAGGAGGGAATGGCGGGGATGGAATGGTAGCAGCTCGCCACCTCGCAAGGAGTACTAAAGTATCCCTTTCTCTCTTAGGTTCGAGCAATGAGATCAAAAAGAGATCTACGCATTTAAACTGGAATATTCTCAAGGAAAT
>JAEOSP010000214.1 GCA_016840305.1 Candidatus Hodarchaeota archaeon | reverse complement strand
CTATCAGGATCTTCCTCCTTGAAAAGTTTCATTTGAGACACTAATTTCTTTGTAGACGCACTTGTGCCAGTAAAACCGACCATCATATATAAATCATCAGGTAATTCTAATTTTTCATATTTTAATAGTGGCCAATTCATATTGACTACTTCTAGCAATGTATAAGATTGAAGGTTCTTATGTAACCACTCGGGGTCAAATCTTTTGTACACCAACGCTCCTCCAAACGTAGAAGCGGCAACATCAAATCCAGATCCGATTTTCCCTTGTCCAAAATAGTGTGAAATTATACTCAATTTGAATATAACCTCTTTTTCATTCATATTATTGCATGAAATTCCGTGTAGCTCCAGTACTGTACTTACAATCGCTACAACCGCAGCAGCACTGCTTCCAAAACCGACTTTCATTTCTTGGCCCGATTCTTCATTCCTAACCGTATTTATTTCTCCCCATGTGTCTAGTTGGAAGTTTTTAATTGGTTTATTCAGCAAACGAATGTACTTAATTGTTGTATCTATCGCATATTTGGTAAAAATAAGATTAGGGTCTTCTTTATCAAAGATCACTGAGTCTTCTGTTATTTTAGCTTTTGATTCAACCCCAAAATCCTTAAGGCAAACTGATGTCTCATCTGAATCTTGAATTTTAGCATATACCTTCTGTTGAACTGCGAGCACTATACATTTGGTATTTTTCTCTAAAATGCTCCATTCTCCTGACAACATTAATTTTCCTGGTGCTGAAACTGTGATCATGTTTATATCCCCATTTGTGAATTTAGAACAGGTGATCCTTCACTAGACGCGCTCCTATTCCGGGATGACAGATAATTTGATCCTTAATAGTTCTTATTGTTCCAATTTCTTTCTGAATGCGTTGTAAATTTGAATTTAGACATAAAATTTTTACTTGAGGTCCTGCATCCATTGTGAAGTAACATTCCAAGCCTTCTTCTCTTAGTTCGAATACTCGGTTCATTAATTCAAGAGAACCAGATTTCCAATAAATATTGGGTGGAGAAGTCGTATGCATTGTCGCATGCATTTTCAAAGCGTTTTTTTCAGCGATCATACCCAAATCGGTGAAATTTTTCTCGATTATTGCTTTCTTCATATTTTCCACATCTGTTTCAATAGTTTCTAACCATGCACGATAGAACGGTGAGGTAGAAACAGTTTGACTCATACCTGCCCTTGAGGAAATCTTCTTTTTCTCCGTGGAAATGACAGTTACAATCATGGATATTTCTGGCCAATGATCAACATCTTTTATCAACATTGCATGACTATCCAAGCCATCAGATCGTGATCCTTTCTTCCATTCAACAAATCCTCCATAAACACTTCGGGATGCACTTCCACTACCCTGCCGAGCCAAAATGCTCAATTCTTTCTTCGAAAGAGTTTGATTTAGAGCTTTTGTTCCCGCGCATGTCAATGCTGCGAAACCTGACGCGGAACTAGCTAGTCCTGCAGCTTTTGGAAAGTTGCTTTCACTAGCAACGTTGGCAAACATCTTTTTTGGTAATAAGTACTGTAATAGGTTTAGATGATTCGTAACTCGCTTTAGTTCTTGCCCCTTTACTTTGATCTCATTGATTGTAACCTCATTTTTTCTAAAAGAGTCATTAAATTCAACAGTTGTCTTTGTATTTAGTGAATCAAGGGTCATTGATATACTTGAATTGTAAGGTAGTATTAAATTAGTATCTCTCTTTCCCCAATATTTAACTAAAGCAATATTAGAGTTTGCAATAGCTGTTGCTTTCATGTAAAACATTCCTTAAGATAAACCATTAATAACATATAATAATAGGTGTTTGATAGTTCCAAGTAAAAAAATTTATTCCTACTGAGATTGGTTTCCGTAGTTACCAATTTTTAATAGATTGGTTGTTTGGTATAAATCTCCGTCAAAAGAAGTGAATTGATTTGAAATCAATGAAAATTATTGTGGCATTAACAGGAGCTTCTGGTATAGATTATGGTATTGAAGTAGTTAAGGCTTTAATTGCCAGTGATGTTCAAACGCATGTCATCTTGAGCAAGTGGGCAGAAACAGTTATTGAAAAAGAATCAAATATTCCTTTAGCGGATTTTAAGAAGGGAATATCACATCTCTATAGTGAAAGAGATATGAGTGCGTCAATTTCAAGTAGCTCTACATTAATTGATGGTATGATTGTAATTCCTGCAACTGTCAAAACGGTTAGCAATATAGCACATGCAAATACTGATAATCTTATTTCAAGAGCAGCAGATATTATGCTAAAAATGCGAAAACCATTGGTTATAGGAATCAGAGAGACTCCTTTAAGCCCAGCTTGTCTTCAGAATTTACACCAGCTTTCAATGTTTGGCGCTATAGTATTACCATTAAGCCCTGGATTTTATCATAAACCAGAAACTATACAAGATTTACTGGATTTCATCACTGGTAAAGTCTTAGATTGTTTGAATATTCCCAATTCAAAATTTACACGTTGGAACGAGAAAACTCAGTCTAAATAAACAGTAATCGTGTGAGAATTAATTAGAAAAGTGAGTTACTTATGGAAGATAAAACTAAAAGAAGATCATTTACTGAAAAGAATATTCCAACCATGACTTCTGAACGAAAATTTGCTCATTTACAGATTTGTCTCGAGCAAGATGTTCAATCGCGAGTTGTAACGACTGGTTTGGAAGATATTTCTTTCATTCATCAAGCTACAACCGATCTAAATCTCGAGGATATAGACCTTTCAACAAAGATCTTAGGAAAAGAACTACGATTGCCATTAATAATATCAGGAATGACTGGTGGTCATTCTTTCTCAAAAAAACTTAATGATTATTTATCGCAAGTAGCAGAGAAAGTAAAAATCGGAATAGGAGTAGGAAGTCAAAGAGCTGCGTTGGAAGATATTTCTGCTAGAGATTCTTTTCAGGTTGTTAAAAATAATGCTGCTTCTACCCTAAAAATTGGAAATATTGGAGCTGGTCAGATAGTAAATGATCTTTCAAATTCAGATCTGAAAGAAATTGCTAAAATGATTGACGCTGATGCT
>JAEOSP010000023.1 GCA_016840305.1 Candidatus Hodarchaeota archaeon | reverse complement strand
ATACTACTACTCTAGAACAAATCTTAGAATCAAAATGGTTACTGTTACATGAAATAGTTGAAATATGTGAATTAAAAAAAAGTGGTTATACAATAGCTTTTGATTTATTACTTTCCAGTCCAGCTGAAGTTTACAAGGCTCATCTAATTGCAACAGATTGGGAATTCCGATTAGCGAAAAAAGAAGGAGCTGAGGAGTGGATCAGAAAACGTTTACTAGATGTTCAATTCTGGTTGGAGGATCCAAATCTACCACCTTCATTATTGTCTAAATGTAAGGAATTAATTCAGAAATACAGTTAATTTGTTCCTTTTGGAAATATAAGAGTCATTGATATTTATTAAAACTTGAACTGGTTTCAATTGATATTAAGGAGTTGTTTTTAATGGAACAGGATTACTCGGATTATCAATTATCAGAGAATGAACTTGCTGTTTTGGGTGTATTGTTTAGTGTGGACTTGAATCCTAAAGATTCAGATACAGATGAATATATTATTGGAGAGAACCGGGTAAAACTGAATGAAGAAGGTATTTTTTCAGTAAGTAAGCACCGTATAGGAGAAGATAGAGATACACTTACCTCGATTCTTGAATCACTCCTTGAGAAAAAAATGGTTGATATTGATAATAGTTCATATTCTTTAACTGACTCAGGCAAGAAGATAGGTAAAAAGATTAGAACAAAATGGGTCAGAGAATTTTATGATAATACACTTTTACGTTGTGCAAAAAGTAAAGCTTACGCGAAATTTTGCGAGTTAGCTCACGGGAAGAATCTTTTACAATTCAATGTTGTTGACATGGAGCAACTTAATTTGTTGTTAGAGAATCTAAAAATTGATTCCAAAGATCTTGTGTTGGATTTGGGTTGTGGGCTTGGGAAAATAACTGAGTATTTAGCTTCTAAAACTGGGGCAGATTTTACAGGTATTGATTTCGCAGAAAAATGTATTCAATGGGCAAAAAACAATACTAAAGGAAATGGAAATCTGAAGTTCGATTTAATGGATATAACTGAATTAACCTTTCCAACAAATTCTTTTGATGTCATTATTGCTCTAGATGTTCTTTATTGGATCGATGATCTAAAGCCTGTGATTAAGAAAATAAAGGATATTTTGAAACCTGATGGTCGAATGGGTTTTTTCTATGTTCAATTCAAAAAAGAGGATGAACCAAATGAATCAATGCAACCTGAGAATACAATCATTGCTAAATTACTAGCTCAAAATAGCTTTTCGTTTGAAGTAATAGATGTAAGTCAAATTGCTATTGATATCTGGAAAACAAAAATTGCTGTTGGAGAAAAATTACGAGATCAATTCGTAAGTGAAGGAAATCAAGATATTTTAGATCAAAGAATGACTGATGGTGTTGAAGTCATTAAGAAATTTGAGACAAACCAACAAAAACGGTATTTCTTTTCTATAGAGAATAAATAATCGTAATCACGAAAGATTAAGAGAAGATGATATTCTTAGGATTTTTCATTCAACAATAAATACAATTGCTCTGAATAAATTGAAAAAAAAGAATGAAAAAAGAATCTAGTATTCTTTTCTCTTCTTTCTTAGAACTATCATTATAGGTATTGATACTAATATCGCTGTAATTGGTACTAGTATACTTATGGCTGTTGTCTCTGTTGTTGGTGTGGTCGGTGTTGTCGGAGTGGTTGGAGTTGTTGGTGTGGTCGGTGTTGTCGGAGTAGTTGGAGTATAGATTTGAGTTATTGTGAAATAAGCTGCACTATAATCATGAGTACTAGTATCACTGTTATCTTCAACTCTGATTTGATACTGATCATTATAATATGAAAAACTAGATGGCAAGTTCCATGTATATGATCCATCATTTGTCGTGCCTGTCACAATAGTACTATAGTAACTTCCTGAATGATACAATTTAATATTTACATTCGAAATACTTCCTGTTGATGTCCATGTTATTGAATGTGACGAACCTTCTTCCCATGAGGTTGCTGCAGTAGGACTGGTAACTGTTAATGTATCTGGTTCAGGAATCTCAAAATATGCATCGCTTAAATCATAAGTACTTGATGCGGTGGAATCTTCAATTCGAATTTGATACAAATCTCCGTAATTTGAGAATGATGCTGGTAGGTTCCAAGTGTGCGAATAATCATTCGCAGTACTAGAAACGATCGTACTTAGATATCCTCCGTTATAATACAAGTGAATATCAACATTTGAAATAGAACCCGTTGATGTCCAAGTAATGGCATGAGATGAACCCGGTTCCCACGAACTCGAAGATGTCGGACTTGTAACAGAAATGGAATCCCCTACAATAATCGCAAAATAAGGATTGCTATAGTCATATTCACTCGGATCTGAGGAATCTTCTACCCGTATCTGATAACTATCTCCGTAATCTGCAAAGCTTCCAGGTAAGTTCCAGGTGTATGTTCCATCATTTGACGTGCTTGAAGTGATCGTACTATGATATGATCCAAGGTAATACAAGAGAATGTCCACATTAGTTATACTACCCGTAGACGTCCAAGTTATCGCATGAGATGATCCTGCAACCCAAGAGCTTGAAGACGTCGGACTTGTGACTGTGAGGGAGTCTGCTTCAGTTATTCGGAAATAAGGTGTACTATAATCATATGTCCCAGTAAGGCTAGAGTCATCAATATAGATTTGGTAGAGATCCGAATAGCTGCCATATGTTCCAGCAAGTGTCCATGAATATGTGCCATCATTTGGTGTATTTGTAACGATGGTACTAAGGTAAGCTCCACTATAATACAAGTATATGTCTACTAAGGACACATCTCCGGATGATGACCAAACAATGTTGTGAGTAGAACCTGCTTGCCATGAGGTTGCTGAGTTAGGTGTAGTGACTGTGATGGAATCTATCCAACCATCGTATTGGAGATTTCCACAATAATTCCAATAGAGTTGATCAATGTGTATAAAAACTATATGCCAAGTAGAGGAATATGGAACAGAAAAGTAACCAGAACCTGCTCCTGCATATCCAAGATAAGAATACCAATGATAAGGAAAGTATAAGCTATCCAAACCAGCGCCATATTGTAGTTCCCAATAATCGGTAGCATCCATGACCCACACACCTACACTAATACTTCCTGCCATTTGAAAAGAGAAATCGATTGTACAACCCGGTCCAACGGAACCTGCAGTATCTAATGATGCCCAACCTCCTAAACAAAGATAGTAAATAAAATCTGTGCTTAATTCATTGGACTCAATCTCATTTGTATTCTTTTCAACTTCGTTAGTTTGTGTTGAATCTGTACCTGCATTTGCAGTATTTTTCACTACAAAAAGACCTCCAATAAGGAAAATTAGTAGTAGAACAACTATACAATTATTAGTTTTTTTTCTCAGAATATACCCTCCAATAAAAAATCTGATATGTTTAAATTGAATTAACTGTAAATAAATGTTTTTGTCCCGAGCTTTATTTTTTCCGAAAAAAAATAATGAGTGAAAAAGGAAAATAGTGTTCTTTTAATCAGGATTTTACACTCCAATTGCTACATCTGAATTTGCTTCCAATCGAATTGAAATAAATAAGTATTTTACTCCAAATCAAACAGTGTTCCAATGATAAACAAGCTAAAAACTAATCATAAGATATCTAACAAAAATCTATGGTAAAGT
>JAEOSP010000213.1 GCA_016840305.1 Candidatus Hodarchaeota archaeon | reverse complement strand
GATCCAAATTGAATGGAAGCGATATTCTCTTTAGAAACTGGTGTATAGATAGTTATTAGGTGTTTAAAGAAGTCAATATTTGTTATCACACCATAGCCAAGAAACGTATTTTGTAAGTCGATTAAGCCAACAAGCACATTTTCAATAATTTTTGCGTTAATAATTTGGATTGGCAAATGTGGGAATTCTTCTTGAAACTTTTCAATCATATTTTCAGAGAGTGGCGTTTCGGGATCTTCTGCAATAAGAATTACATCGTGACATAATTCAACATATTTAGGAACATATCCAATAATTTCACTAATTTTTTCACTCAATGTTCCTGATACTATCTCTCCTGTATTTAGAAATGAATTAAGAAAGCTTACTTCCTTAAAATGGAATGTAATTGTATCCGAGCCTGATAATTGTTTCGAAAGCATAGATTCTCTTAGAAACTTTCTATCTGTTCGATCTCTGAAACGTATCTTTGGTGAAACAGGCATACGAAAGACTTTTATTGAATCCAAAAAAGGTCTTATAAGATGCTCCAATTCTCGTTCTCTCTCCACTACTATAAGTAAGTCTGGCTGAATGAGTTGTATTAGCGATTTTTTTAATTCTCTTGCTTCAAAACCATATACCCAGCCCGTTGTATCCACAAAAAGTGCCTCAATTCCTAGCAATTCTGCTTTCTTAAGCATTGATTCGGTTCCAATCATTACTCTATTCTCAAAACAGTTGGGAGTTGTTGAACCAACGAAGAACGCATCTGTGGGCGTTATTTCTGCCATATCAATTATTGGAGTCTCAAGTTGATACAAAGTAATTAGCCCTGGAAAGCCTTGTCCGAGATCAGTGCTTAAAATCGCTGTTTTCCTACCCCATTGATAGAAAAGATTAGCAAGGTACGTGACGAAAGTTGTTTTACCTGTATCTACGTCTCCAAAAAACACGGCACAAAAAGGTAAAATATGTTTGTTAAGAGTTTCAGCGAGGTCTTTCCATTCAAGAGGAATAGTTGATGTATTCAGAAGATCTACACGAGCACTAGCACCGAGGGAGATTGTGAGTGTGGAATCTGTAACCCATTCCATAGCAACATGTCTTGATTTCTTAATAACAATGGCATCTCCCTGTCTAATTGGAGCCCCAATTAGTGTTAATTCACCTTCATCTACAACTATTCGTGCAGGACCTTCAACAATGATTGTCTGACCGCTTCTTATTCTATGAATAGACATCTCTTCAACCATACCTTATTGAGTTACACAACACACTTCTAGTCAAGAGTAATTTTGGTAGTTTTATAATAAACTAATAATTAAAAGTCATATAGCACAATTATTATCCTGTGCAATAATTGCATCTTCTAAGCTTAATTTACCCTCAGCAACCTGCAAGGCGAGATACCTACTGATCGTGATTTTCCCGTTGGTTAATTGTCGGCTTTTTTCCTGCAACTGCTTAATTTCACCTTCCTTAATTTCGTTAGTATATTCCTGAAGAGTGGTACCTTCTCTATTAGCTATTTGGATGGCTGCGATTACATCTTTTGACTTTTCTTTGATAGAAAGCTGTGCTGGTAATCTTAAAGTACTTGTTCGTGCCTCATCAACTTCTTCAATGAGAATTCCTCGTTCAATACAAAAAGGCAATAAAATTGAAAGCAGTTGAGAGCGCCAGAATGACTCACTTGAACCGATCTTAATAAAATATTCATCCGCCTCATAGAGTTCAGTGATTTGTAGAATTTTTTGATAAGTTTCTTGGACAGCAAATGTAATAGCAGTCTCTATAATTACATCGTCTACAAGAACGGCAATTCCAAATGAAGAAAAACCAGGGTCTATTCCAATGATCAATTTTTCAAATTTTCCTTTTATTCCATGAAGATATGCGATTATACGACCTAAAATGTAGTTATTTGGAATATTTTTAGCAATATACAATCTTTCAACATTTTCCGGAAGTAGAAAACCCTCGGTTTTTGTTGTAATTACCAATGAAAGATCGGGGGGAAGTTTTTCATTAGGAATAAGTGATACAAAGCTAATATCGCGGTTCTTCAATAGTTTTGTTATTCTATAATAGATTCTAGGATTTGAAACTAAAAGTCCAATTGTAGCCATGCATACACCCAGAAAGTCAGTAAGGTACCTTCTTGATTCCAATAAGCCAACTTATGAAATTTGTGAAAAGATGTAACCCTAAAGTCAAAGGAATAAGGAAAATAACATATTCAAGAGGAATGGGTCTAATTATTAACAAAGCGAATAAAAAGG
>JAEOSP010000212.1 GCA_016840305.1 Candidatus Hodarchaeota archaeon | reverse complement strand
CAATCTCCAGTAGCAAATATTGCGATATCTGTTCCTTTCTTAGTTGGACCTTTTCTTATCGGAAATGCTTTGTTTGGTTTGAAGACGTAATCATCCGGAAGAACTTGTAGTTGTGGTCTTCTTGAAAGTCTCAGATAAGCTAATTCATCAGTATTGGCTAGATAATTTACAATCTGTCTTGTTTCTACTTCATCTGCTGGCTGATATATGTTCATACCTGGGACTCCTTTCATCACATTAATATCAGAAAGTCCCATCTGTGTAGCACCATCTTTCCCAATAGCTAATCCAGAATGCGTACCAACAATAACAATCCCAGAATTACTATATGCTGCAGAAATCATAATCTGGTCATATGCTCTTCGAGTGATAAAAGCTCCAAAACTGCTAATGAAAGGTCTAAATCCTTCCATAGCTAAACCAGAAGCAATACTTACTCCATTCTGTTCAGCAATTCCTACTTCAAAAAATCTCTCAGGATATTTTTTACCAAATGCTTTTGCTTTAGTTGCTCCAGAAAGATCACAACTTACAACCACTGTTTTTTCATTAGTATTGCCTAATTCCAAAAGTGCATCTCCAAAAGCCTGTCTAGTTGCAATTTCTTTTTTCATTTTAGTTCTCCTCCAGCTAATTCTTCCATTGCAGCATTGTATTCATCATCTGTTATTTTTCTACTATGCCAGCCCATATCTCCTTCCATAAAAGAGATTCCTTTGCCTTTTACAGTATTAGCAATTATAACTGAAGGTTTTCTTTTTTTATTCCTTGCCTTAGTGTATGCATTAAGAAGCTGTTCAATGTTATGGCCATCTACTTCTTGAGTATACCAACCAAAACTCCCCCATTTATTTGCAAAAGATTCTAATGGCATTATCTCTGAAATAGCTCCATCGTTTTGAAATTTATTATAATCAACTATTGACACTAAGTTATCAAGTTTAAATTTTGATGCTGACATAGCTGCTTCCCATACCTGTCCTTCTTGACATTCTCCATCTCCTAATACAACGTAAACTCTTCTGTCTTCTTCTTTTTTTAATTTTATTCCTAAAGCATACCCAATACCAATGGATAAACCTTGACCTAAAGATCCAGTACTAGCATCAATTAAAGGGAGAGTTCCTCTTACTGGATGTCCTTGTAATGGGCTATCTATATCCCTCAGAGTTGTTAACATTTCTTTTGGTACTTGTTTCGGATTATATATAGAAATTGCTGAGTATAGTGTTGCTACCCCATGACCTTTTGAAAGAATAAATCTATCTCTTGTTTTTTCGTCTTTTAGGTTGAGTTCTTTGAATAGTAAAGTGGTTGCTATTTCTGTCCAAGATAATGATGGTCCTGGATGGCCAGATTGTGCCGAGTAAAGTGAACTCAAGGTTCGTTTTCTTACTTCAATAGCTTTGTTCTGTAGATGGTATTCAAGTTTTTTCATTTTTTATACAACTCCGTAACTCTTTGCCTCATTATTCCAGTAATCATATGACTAATTGAAGACAAGGCATCCTCAAAATGAAAATTATTGTCATTGCCTCCGACTTGTCCAGGGAAATTTGATGATCCTGGAATCACAATGCATAAGTCGGCTAATTCCTTGCACTTTCCACCATCCCCCCTAGTTATAGCAATAGTGGTCGCTTGATATTGTTTTGCTTTTTCGAATGCTCTTAAGATATTTTTAGAATTACCACTTCCACTGAATCCGAAAACAACATCATATCTCTCAACATTGTCATTAATTAACTGTTGTGCAAAAATTTCTTCTGAACCCAAATCGTTCATCACTCCTGTAACCACTGCACCAGAAGCTACAAGATCAAGAGTTCTTAACCTTTTTACGTCATGGGCCATTGTGCTGCTTTTATCGTCAGACACAAAAGGATGCATTGCCAGATCACAAATCAGATTAGAAACATAGGCTGCATTTCCACCATTACCGCAGGCATATATTGTTCCTCCATTGAGATAAGCAGTCCAAACATGTTCTGTTGCTTTTGTGATATCTTCTGTCGGAAAGTTATCAAATATTGCTTTTTTTTCATCTACATATAATTGGATTAATTGTTCTGTTTGATCTACGTTCATTTTAAATCACCCTTGTGTTCCTCTTGGATTCTCCCGGAAGTTCTCCCAGAATCATCCTGCAACCTAATTACATCATCCAATTCTGGTGTTGATACTTCGTAGGCAAGATAATCTGTTGCAGCAATTACTCTATGAACTGTACCTGGACCAGAAGTCCAATGAGTTCCTGGTGTTTTTCTTTCTTTAAATTGGTTGAAATCTATTCCTATTGAAGATTTTTGGACTTCATCTTCTGGAGATTGTGGATCTAATTTGTATCCATCTATTACATCAGCTTCTCCTTCTTGAAGATAATTTGTTTCTAATTTGTATCTATGAAATTGTAAACTGGATTGATTACCTGCTTTCATTCCAATCTGTTTCATTACATGATAATCCTTAGTCCAAAGTATCCATAATTCATGCCCCCATGGTTTGTCTACTCTTTTTGGATTTTTTATTATTTTATAATCTGGCAAGGGTTCTTCTTTTTTTGAAACTCCGTCATCAATGATTTCAATTATTGGTTTTCCTAGTTCAACTTCTGAAGAAACTTGGTAAGCAGTGAATTGGTTTGCGGTGATAAGTTTATATTCGACTCCTGGAGTTAGTACGAATCCTTCT
>JAEOSP010000211.1 GCA_016840305.1 Candidatus Hodarchaeota archaeon | reverse complement strand
TTATCACACTCTGTTTTCAGTAATTGAAGAAGGTACTCCTGGTAGCCTAATCCCTCCCTACTCATATTTTCTGCTTCACTGTCATATATCTCTTTTATTGACGAGAGACGTAGTGTTTTAAGACAATCATTGAGTTCTGTTCGTAGTGTTTTAGTTAACATAAACTGACCGCCTTCTGCTCAAGAAGAGTGTCGAATATTTCTAAATTAACATCCTCAATTACCGGATCGGTTGTGGTTTCATCTACGTTTGAATTTTCTATGTGCTGTTCCAGATTTTTCACAGAAATTTCACTTTCTGAGTTAATCAGATACCACAATGCCCGATCGACCTCTGTTTCACTATTTCTGGCGGCTAGATGGAGAATCTTCAAGTATTCTTTATCAGATCTGGTTGGGAATTGCTCTTTAAGGATATCGTATGCTATTCTGAACTGGCTTGTTGGGAACAGTTCGTCTCTATAGCGGTAATTAGCAAAAGCACCGGGTTTTCGGACCAGGCTATCAATGATGTGACGGTAATTTATGCGAAATTTACCTTCACCTCTCAGTCGTGGGATTTTTTCTATGCATTTTTGAGCGTACCAAACCTCAAGATAATCCATATAGAGGCGAACTTTGACCCTTTCTCCAATCAGGCGACTGTGAACTGAATAGGTGCCCTTTTGCACTCTGATTGTGCTATTCGGGCTGACTTTTACCTCAAGAGTTTTGTAATCCTCTGTTCGTCTGACAGGTAGAGGTTTTAATACTTTAATCTCTTCGGCCAGCCGCTCCTGTCTTCCTGCATTTAATTGGGTAAACATCTTGCTCAGAAATAATTCGTATTCCCCGCGGCTATTAAAATCACGGTTTCCACGAAGCATTAGGGCTTGATCTACTGCATTTTTAAAACGGTAGTTTCTTTGTTCAACATCCCCATTTTCATTGGGAGAGCTAGGTTGTGTGTGTTCTCCTCTAACCCCGTAATGATCCAGTAGAGCCTTATATCTAACTGTAAGATCTCTCTTCTCAGTCAGATTGTTGAAAGCTGCAGAAAGGTTATCTGTTCTGTGTCTTCCAGTAACTCCACCCAGTTTCCACAAGGCATTCTGAAGCCCAAAACTAAGGCTCTCAAAGCTCTCTGAAAAGCAAATGGTTCCAGCTTCCCAGTTCGAATAAGTAAGAACAAAATGATATAGAAGATGGTCAAATTGCAATCCCTGTATGGTGACTCCCAATTCGTCCATATGTGTAAAATCTGAACAACCAAGATCTCCCGGATTATGATCCTGGCAGAAATAAACCTCTTTCGATGGACCTTCTGTTGCACGCCAAATCTTTACACGTCTCTGTAGTGTTCTGAGCTGACCATCCTGAAATTTTCCGGGATATTGTCCCTGCAAATATTCAAATAGAGTCTTTGCTTCCAGCTTGGGAAATAATTGTAGTTTTCCCTCCAATTCATTCCAAACCTCTTCAAATGGATCATTCCTCGTCCGCCATGTATGGGCTTTTTGCATCTGACTGGGAGGGATTGAGGACTCTAAATACTTTTTTGCTGAGTTTGTACTCATTCCCGTTTTCATTGCCGCAATAGAAACTGACTTTCCGCTGTTAACCATAATTTTTAACTCCTTCACTTGTTTATCTGAGACCATGCATTCTGTACTCCTAGTTGGTGTAAGTACATGGAATCAAACCTTCTATGGAAAGTCAAAAATAATTGTCGCTAACTTTCAGTTCTTATTGTCGCTCATCAAAACAGCTAATATTGATATTACACAATAAGTATTGAAATTAGATTTTCATCGTCCGAGTGAGAACAGCTAATTTAACTGACTATAAGTCATGTTTCGTCGAATTTATTCTAAAAAATAGGAATTTTTCTTATATCATTATAGAGGTATAGAGTAGATAATTAAGCTTAATATTTTAACAAGGAGTTTATATGTCTTTATTTTGGGGAGTATTTATTGTCTATATTGTTTTGGCTTTTGTAATATCTGCAGGAGCAAAAAATAGAAATCGATCGGGTTTCGGATTTTTTATTCTAACACTTCTTTTATCTCCATTAATTTCATTCATTATTCTGATTGCTCTTGGGGAAAAGAAAACCAATACGTCAATGTCTAATAATGAGACTAATTCTGAAAATAATAAATATACATCAGGGAAAAAAATGTACCCAAATGCTGCTAAAAAAGAAAAAATATGTCCTAACTGTGAAAAAAACAATCCAGCTATGGCAATAAGTTGTAATGGTTGTGGTAAATCATTATAGATATTTAAAACTACTTAACAGGAGCTGAGAAATCCGCTTCCAATAAAATTTTATTATGTCTCCTTCATAACATATGTTTGCTATACATATGTTATCCTGAATTCCCCGGATTTTCACATATATCTACTTATTATTTATTGGCATGATTTATTCCCGATAGTCAGTCCTCATGAAATGCGTGTTAGAATAAAAATTACGTAATACTCATAATTGTAGTTAGAAAACATTATATTTGAAGGTTGTATATGAATGAAAAAAATTGATTTTAAACATTTATGCCAACAGAAAGGAATTTCTTTTCCCCAAGACGCCTTTAATGCTCATGATACAAAAATAAATCAACTAAACTTGATAAGAGAACTGCTTGAAGACTTTTCAAAAGTAACGACAGACAAAATTCAGGGAGGTGATAGGCATCTAAACATCGCTTCAATGTACATTGAATATGCAGCTATCCTGGCATATGCTCAATTTGATATTTTTGCTGAAATGATTAATATTATGATTCTGAATAAGGTACTTAAGAAAAGGGACACTACTCTTTATAAAGTGAAATGTGCTTTAAAAGATCATATCAAAGAGCAGAATAAACTTAAAACCAAAATTGTAGAAATATCTGAATCAGAGAAATATAAGTATTTAAAAGAATTAACGAACTATATTAAACATCGAAGTTGTACTAAACCAAAGTACAGTATTTCTAGTCATAATCCCTCTGCATATAGTTTTGCTGAATTCTCAGATGCTGATGGTAATATTCGAGAAGGTAAAACAGTGGGGGAATTATTTCAATTATTTGACGACCTTATTAGTGATTTGTTGGCGATAGGAAGTATTATTGGTGAGGTATTATCAACAAAATATATCGACGTCTAACAAGGTTCTATGTGCTTCACATAATGGACGTTAAGTTCAGTGAAAAATTTTTAGCAACCATATAAAATCTACTTCCTATAATATATCAATCCCTATGAGTCATAATAAGAACTCCCTCAGCAATCGTCTAATTATTCTTTTCCCTGGAAAATATACGGAATAATCCATAAAACTCATGATTAATATGTGGAATAGTTACGTTTTTGCTATAGTTGTTTTTCAGATCTCAAAACGGTGTTATATAGTTACGATTTCTATTATTTTCGTAACTATTGAAGAACCAGACTCTGTGAAATCTGAGAAAAGTATCTGCTGTAAATGCGGGAAAGAGATGAATCTTTGGGGGCTGTATGAAAGAACAGGTCTCCCAGATTCTAAGCCGGGATGGTTGAGCCGTCGTCTTGAGAGCAGGCGAAGCATTCATGGTCCGGAACCGAACTCAAAGAGAGCTTCCTGAATAGATGAGAGTCGCTGCTTGTGGGCGACATGAAACTTTTTTCTCTAAATAATGAAAATAGATCTCCCCTTAAAAGTCAGTTCTTCAACTGTCAGAGAATCCC
>JAEOSP010000210.1 GCA_016840305.1 Candidatus Hodarchaeota archaeon | reverse complement strand
TTTATTCGATCGACTCTTATTGAGTCAGGTAATGCTTTTTCAAGCGCAAGAGAGCATTCTACATTAGCCAAAACACGATTTTTTCCTTCATGTTGGGGTAGCATATATTTTGCTAATATTATCCCTGTAATATCTGCTAATAATACTCTTCCCCTGTTATCTACAATAACTGCTCTGTCTCCATCTCCATCAAAACCAACACCAAAATCTGCACTTTCCTGTGCTACCTTGGCTGAAAGAAATTGCATTGACTCCTCATTTGGTTCAGAAGACCTATTTGGAAATGTAGGATCGACTTCACAGAATAGGGGAACGACTTCTAATCCAACAGAATCTAGAATATCAGGAGCAGAGAGACAAGAAGATCCATTACCACAATCAATCACTACTTTCAATTGACGTTTGAGAGTAATTTTTGAGCAAAGGTATTCTTTATACTCGGTTTTCAAATTCTTTCGTGTCATTTGACCGACTTCTTCCCAACCTGGACGAATAAAATCATCCGAAAGAAAGATATCTCGTATCTCCATATTATCCTCCTCAGAAAATCCTACTCCTGATCCGTAGTAGAATTTTACACCATTCCATTCAGGTGGAAGATGAGAAGCGGTAATAAAAGCAGTTGCGAAAGCTTTCCCCTTAACTCCTGAATACATACATGCTCCAAATTGAAGAGGTTCACCTGAATATTCTATATTGATACCTGCTGTCATTAATCCTGCTGCAAAGGATTGACCTAACAATGAACTTGTTTTTCTTATATCATAGGCAACAAAGACATGGTCTTTCTTGGGATTGAGTCCTTTTTTATTCTGGAGAAAAGTTCCAAAGGCTAATCCTATCTTGAAATTGTTGATAGGAGTAATATCTTGATTGAAAATTCCACGTATATCATATGCGCGGAATATATGTTTCAGGGATTCATTCTCATTTTTTTTTTCCATTTTAACCCTCTCTAACTCCTTGGTCAAAAAGATCTGCCATTGTTTTAATTTCTTTTTGTATTTCAGCTGCATCTGCAGCTTCATCTAAGTATGCTAAGAAATAATAATTTTTTTTACTTTTCTGGAGAATTAATGAACCTTCCCCTTTAATTGCACTTAAGAGCCAATAATCAGGATAGCTGTTTAATAGACTCAAGTATTGGACACCTGCTACTTCGATAGATGCTGGATACGTTACCCACTCATAAATCAGATAATAACCATCCACATATCTATCTTGCGCTTGTGGGAATACTCCAACATGATGCCAAATGTTACCAGATGGGTCAAGTATTAGTATCCCTAAGATTTTTCGATTATTAAACAGATCCATTAAAATATCTCTGTAAGGCAATTCTTAGACCTCTAAAGATTGGGTTTTCCGATTTTTTTATAATAGTCAGAAGTCTTATCTAGGCTTAAAATTGTTGTTCTATTGAGCAAAAGACAATGTTCCCGCATATCCATCTACTCATTGGAATAATAATTGCTAATAGTTTAGAATTGAAAGATCTCCCCCTTTTACTATTTATTTTGGGTAATATATTTCCCGATATTGATATAATATTGGGTATTTTATTGAAAAAGAACCATCGGACATTCGTATCGCATTTTCCAATGATATGGTTAGTTTTAGCACTAATTTCTGCTTTTTTAACAATTGAAATTTATTGGTTCTTCGTTGCTGGTTTTATCCACCTATTAGTAGATGTTCTCGATTGGGAAGTGTACTTATTGATGCCATTTTCAAATTTTAAGTTGTCATTATTTTCATTAGATCCAGTAGCAATTTTACAGGGTAAAACATTTACTGAACAAGTTGTATTGTACTATCAGCAGAAGAAAATCATTTTTACGGAACTGATAATATTTGGCTTGTTTATGTTTTCCATATTTCTGAGCTAAGGTTCTCCTATCCGAATAAGAGGTCTTTTTAAACAAGTGGATGAAATTCTAAAATCGAGCAGTAAATTGAATAGGGACATAATTACAAATGGATTCTGACAAAAAAGAGATAGCAATTACTATCTGTCCTCACTGTAAACAAAAAGTACCAAAAACAAAGTACTGTATCACATGTGGAGGAGAAATAGGAAGTACAGATATCAAAGAAAAATCTCAAGAAATAGCTAAAGTAGATTGCCCCAATTGTCAAAAACATGTCCCAACCTTACCATTTTGCATTTATTGTGGTCACGCATTATCCAAAACCAATAGTGTTGAACCTGAGAAACATCTTTGTCCTTTATGCCGTAAAGAAATTCCTTCATCTGATCATACATTCTGCCATTTGTGTGGTGCGCAATTGAAGACAACAATTGCAACTAGCGAATCTCAAACTGTAATTTGTAACCACTGTTGGAAGCCTAATCCTCCAAACACGGGAAATTGTATTCATTGCGCAAAATCTATGGCCAGAAAACCTCGTAAAACAGTTCTCCTTGAAGAACCGTTCGATGGATATCAACTCGAGCTATCACAATTATTGAAACCTACTATAGTCCCTCTCTCCATAATTAAACAGAAAGCTTCTCCCAGCTTCCCAGTGAAAAGCACAATTCTTCATTCTCCATATTTTGGGGTGGTAATAAAAAGTAGACAAAGGCTAAGTTTTCTTGATAAAAACTTTGGGGGTTTTAATCGAGAAAATATCATGAATTATTTAGGATCTTTTATGATTGTGATCATAATCTACTTTTTCTGGTATTCAGGATCTTATCAACCTATACTAGCGACAGGTGAAGTAGATCCGACAATAGATGGAATATACATTTTTCTTGCAGGAATCATTCTATTTTCATTGTTGATGATGCCAATATGGTTAGCTACTTTCTTTGTATACAGAAAAAATGGTTACCATATTAATTACCGTTTGGATACCTCAAGAGTTCTTATAACAATGATTTTCAATTTTTTATGGGTATATTTTGGTGGTGGTCCAATAATACTCAGAATTGGGGACATAAAGAAAACAGAAGAACAAGCTATTAGGAACTCCTCGTTTATCAAGGGAATAACTTGGGGTTCAATAATCACAATTAGTGGTACCTTATTTCTTACAGTGGTAACCGTTTTAACGTTCGGTTTACTCGGAATGTTCACTGGAATTATCTTCCAAGAGCATGTACTTAAAGCTCACGTGGTTGCTACATTTTTCGGTGGAACTTGGATCTCTCTCATGCTAATTTTGCCCTTGGGAGATTTCTATGATCGTGTAATGAAGCAATATAATTTAGTTCTCTATTTCGTGATGTTTGTTATGGCAATTTTAATGCTGTTATACTCTTATCAAGTACTTAATATAATTAGACATCTTGCTCTTAGTACATTAAGAATAATGCAATTTTAAAAGAATCAATCAATAATTAGGTGTTTTATAAATGTCTCCTGATCCAATACGTATTTCAGTTGTGGGAACTGGGAGAATGGGTTTTTTCCACACGCGTCTCTTACATCGTTTAGGTTTTTTAGATTCTATAGTCGAACCAGATTTAGAAAAAGCTTCAAAAATAGGAAAAGAGTTCAATATTCCAACTTTCTCAACAGTAGAAGAGCTTTCTGGAAAACAAGAACCCAATGGGGTAATTGTTGCATGTCCTACTCCAATTCATACAAAAGTGTCTTCAGAAGTCATATCTAGTCTGCCCTCATTAAAAACTCTTCTTATAGAAAAACCAATTGCTTCATCCGTTAAAGATGCTTTAGATTTTCAGAATAAAATTAAAGGAAAAGATTTGAAAGTAATAGTTGGGCATGTAGAGGTCTATAATCCAGTAATTGGTAGAATCATGGACATTCTCAAGAATGATGTACTTGGAAAACCACGATCAATATTGTTTCAGCGCAGAGGAGCAGTAGCAGAAACACGCTTAGAATCTATAGGGGATGTCTATGAAGATATAGGAGTACATGATTTTGATGTTGCCATGCGATTATTTCCTAAAGGAAAAAAAATACAATTGTTTTCCTCAGCTCTCACATTAGATAACGTTGGGAATTCTAGTGTAATAGTTTTAACTTCCCAAGAACAAGATATCTTTGTGACTTTTCTTATGTCAAGAGAATATGCAGGTAAACTGAGAACCATTGATGTTGAGGGTACTAAAGCTACTCTTTGTGCAAACCTCTTAACTCAGATGCTCGAAATGCGAAGCCTTGAAATTGCTCGTGGAGAAAACAATTCATCTTCTATACGTATTCCTTTTTCCAACGGAGAGCAAATAAAAGTGTATGGAGAGCCATTATTGGCCGAAATTTGGAATCTTGTAGATTGTATTCGTGGAGTTACTGAACCATTGGTAACTGTTGAAGATGGAATTAACGCGTTAAAGCTTGTAGAGGCAGCTCGAAAAAGCATTAAGACTGGAAAAGTAGTCAATCTTGATGTTTAATCAGTGGAATCCATAAGAATAAACCAAGCAATCGTTTCGTTTTGATGGTTTTCAACAGGAAAGATATCAAACTTTAACTTGTGTTCTAAACCAGATTTATCAATAATTTTGGTGATAAACTTACCATCAGTAGTTTTTTTGTACAAAAGATCACGAAATTTATTTGTAACTCCAGCTTCTTTGAAGGGATGATATTCAAGAATATTTAACGCACCAATATCTTCAACATCTGTGAATTGAAGTAAATCTGCAGCTTTATCGTTGAAGGTTATGATATTTCCTATATTGTCAGCTTTGATAATACCAGAAGGTAGATTTCTTAATAGCGTTTGATATTCAGTAGATATTTTTCTAAGATAATCTTCAATTTGACTTTGTTCTGTGATATCAGAAACCGTAACAACGGCCCCTTCTACAATATCATTGATTATTAAGGGGAAAGATGTAACAGAGGCTTTAATTTCGTCACCTTGACGAGTTACATAGCTAATCAAAAGATAATCGGACAATTTCTGCCCCCTCAACCTTTCATTTATTAGTTTCTTGGCTCTTACGTGCTCATACGAAGGGAATAGCTCTAAAACTGATCTTCCAATTAGTTCACTCTCAGATTTATATCCAAGAATCTGTGCCAATCTTGGGTTAGCAAGTCTGATTTTCAGATCTAAATCGTACGAATAGACTCCTGATGGCATTGACGCAATTATAGACTCTAAAAATTTCTTAGTCCTTTTTAATTCTCTATCTTGTTCTTTAGCTTCAGTTATATCACGAATTAGAGCATAAGTTTCTTCTAATTCTCCATTTTCGTTATAAATAGCTGCAGCTGTGACAAGCGTTTGGATTTTTTTACCGCTTCGATGATAGAATTCAAGTTCATAGGTATCTTCAGTTGAACTATCTTTAAATCTTCCTTCAGTTTTTTCTTTAATCTTTTTTGCGCTTTCAGGTGTTGCGAAATCAAGCACTGAAACACCTATGATTTCCCGAGAACTGTAACCAAGTAGAGAAGCGACACTTTCATTAACGTATGTAGTTAGCTCAGTATGGGCATCTGTTAGCCATACACCTATAGCAGTTTGCTCTATTAGCATTTGAAATCTTTTTGCAAAGGATTTCGCTTCTGCTTCAGTTATTCTTCTTTCTGTAACATCTCTAATGACAAATGCAATCCGATCCCCTTTCGAATGCTCAATAGTAAACCCAGTTGATTCCACAATGCGTCTTTCTTCTGTGATAAGGTTTTCTAAGCTGAATTCGATCAACTTCGGATTTTGTGAATCTCTTGCTTGGGAGATAATTTGATGAAATACTTGGTGAATTCCAGAACTATTTGGTTCAACAATATTATCTGGTTCATTTACTGCAGAAGGTTTCAAAACTCTGAATATTTCAGATATCGGTTTTCCTATCGCTTCCTCTGGTTCCACACCTGTGATAGCAATTGCAGCAGGATTCCAATCAAGGACAATTCCTTCATTATCAAGAAAGATTATCCCTTCTAATGACCCTTCTACAATTTTCCTGTGTTTTTCTTCTGAATCAATCAACGCCTGTTGGGTGCGGACTTGATCGCTAATATCCCTTGCAATCGCTTGAATACCTATAACTTTCTTATGCAATTGATCCCAGATTGGACGAGCATTTACATCCAAATGAAGAACTTGGCCTGTGGCAGTTATAGAACGTAGAAGTCTAATCTCATCTTTTCCATTAATAATCGATGTGATCATTTCTTTCCATTTATCAAGATCCTCTGAGTACGCGAGCTGAGAAAATGTTAGTGAAGCTGATTCGTTGTATCCAAAAACTGAATAGAAATTCTGATTCGATTCTTGAAGATTGCCATCAGTATCAAAGAAAAATATCAAACCAGGAGAATTTTCGAATAAATCACGGTACCGAGCTTCAGATGTTTTCAGTTCCCTACGTAACCAATAACGATCCACTATTTGACGGATTGACGAAGCCATTAAACTATAATAACCTGGTTGTACTCTTTTAATGAAGTAACCTGCTGCACCAAGTTGGAGGGCTTGAGAAGCGATTTCTTCTGATCCTTGACCAGTAACAAACAAGAAGGGTGTATCGACACGCATTTCATCTTTAAATTTTCTTAAAAGATGGATTCCATCACAAGGGAATTTTTTCCCGTGAATCACAAGTGTTCCTGGCAGTTTATGATCACATAAGATTGCATCATAAATTTTTTCTTCCAGTGCAACGATTGCATCGTCCACAGAAGAAACAGGCTTTATAAGAAATGTGGGATCTACATCTTCAAATTTCTTTATTAATAATCGAAGAAACCACTCATCATCATCGATGGCTAGAATCTCTATGGGCTTTAAACTCTTTGGAACTATTGGCTGACTCATTTTAGATTGCCTATCAAGTTTTTCTGAAGGAATTTTATCCATCTACAAAAAAAACTTACTTTTGAGAAGATGTCAGAATATGTAATATTTACTTCATTTTTAAATAATTGTTTAATACGCAGGGGTTTTCTGGAGATAGTACACTCGCAAGTTCAATCAATATCTATTTTGAAAAATCCATATAGGGAGATTTCTTGTTCAATTCACTTAAAGTAATTATTCTTTAAATACAAAATCTCCCGGGCGAACACGTTCAGGGACTTTTAAACCTACTTTTTCACCTGATTTCACTTTTTCTACATCTTTTCGGTCAATTTGCATTGAATTAACTACCATCTTAAAATCAGTTGTAGATCCTTGAATGATAATTGAATCGTTTAAAAGTAGTTCCCCCTCAGTAACATGAATAACCGCTACACCGATTTTTGAGAAATAATTTTCAATCTTACCAATTTCTTGCATTTTACGCACCAATTTCTTAATATTAGAATAACAACATAGAATAGATTTTAGCGTTCAAAAAGCTTGTGATCTATTTTCACTTATCAAGCAAAGATCACTTTTTCTTTGAGAATAAACGTGTGAAGAGGCCTTTACGAGCAAGAACGTTTTGTTTGAGTAATGTGTCCAAGTCTTGTTTTTCTAGTTCTGTTGTGTTTGCTTCGAGGATTTCCTCTACAATTTTGTGATGAAGAGCACCTTTCAGGTCATTAATAACTTCTAGGTTTAAATCGTCATATTTGCTCTTGAACTCTTTATCTAGAATTAATCTTGTGAAGGGAGAGTCAATTGCAATAAAATAGTCCTCTCTTCCATTTACAAATGAAAGACTTTGAACTGTGTGGATACCAAAGACTAGCTTTTTTGGTTTAGAATTAAATAGAGCAGAGATAAAAGAAATAATGATACCAAGATAACCAGCTAGTACAACTCCATCTTTCTCCATGTTATGCTCTAAGGGGATTTCTCCCCCACTATAGTGTGAAACAATTGCCCACCCTTTTGGAGATATTGGTTTTATTAATTCAGGTTGCTTACGTAAGTAATAATGAAGAAAGAGTAAATCCTCAAAAGACAACATGGAAAAATTGGCGGAATTACCAGAAACAATTTTGGTAATATCATTTGAATATGAATCAGAAATATCTAATATTATATTTTGCCAAATATCTTCTAAACAACTCCTCTCAGATTGATTTACCTCTGAAATACATTCTGCATATAGAATAGCTGCTTGGCCTACTAATACAGCTGACATTATCTCTTTGACTTCCTTAGCTACTCCACCCTGTTGTTGAATGAGAAACATTGTAATCGCAGGATCAGACATAATAAGAAAAAATTTATCTGAGAGATTAACAATGAATACTTCGGAAGATCGAATCTGAGACTTTTTGTAAAGATCAAATTCAATGGAAGCGACACCATTCTCGCCAAAAATTTCTTCACCAATGTTAGAAAGTCCTTTCAAAAAGTTTATTACAAATGCCTTGAATTCATCGTCAGGTTGACCGAATTCCCAAGTAATCTTTTCCTCTTCAACGAATAAGAGCCAATTTGAGTTTACTTTCATACTCTTCCCAAACTATGAGACTATAAAATAGTTGATATGCTAGATCATTATTTCAATTAAAGACCCTTTCGATTATTCCTAAGTTAGGTATTTTTCGAATATATTACTTTTTTCAGCGAAATATTTTTTTCAATCAATGTATATCTATTTCTTGTTGTTTATTTCATGAATTCAAGTAAGTGAAAGTGATATAAATGCTCTCAGAACAGTTAAAACAGCTTAAGGGATCCCCTACTGCAAAATTTTTTCGTTTAGCTAAAGAGCGAGAAGCTCAAGGCCATAATATTGTACATTTAGAAATTGGTCAACCAGATTTTCAACCATTACCAGAAGTTATCTCCACAACCATTCATTCAATAAAGGAGGGAAAAACTACTTACGCTGTAAGTTCTGGTATTCCTGAACTTAGAAATGAAATCTCCACCACGTACAAAGCTGATTATGGTTTAGAAATTAATGCTGGTGAAGAAATTATAATAACATCGGGTGCTAAACAAGGAATATTAGCTGCAATATATGCACTACTTGATCATGGAGAGTATCTACTAGTACCTGAACCCTATTGGGTATCTTATCCTGATATGACAACACTTGCAGGCGGTAACTTTTGCTCTATCCCAATGAAGCCAGACTTCTCCCTTGATCAAGAATTCACAAAAGAATTTATTAGTAAAAAACCTGTTAAGGCATTATTACTGAACTCACCTAATAATCCAACAGGACATATACTATCAGAAAAAGAACTTTCCTTTGTAAAGGACCTAACAAAAGACAACGATATTATGATTATTGCTGATGAAATTTATAATGATTACATGTACACCCCTAGTACTTTCAAAACATTACTCACTGAGCTTGATAATTGGCAGGAGAATATTATCGTAGTAAATGGATTCTCAAAAACTTATTCAATGACTGGGTTCAGACTTGGGTACTCTATTTCTAATAAAGAATTATCCAGAGGTATTTTACGGTTTGTACAGGCAACTACAAGTTGTGCACCTATATTTTGCCAAGAAGGAGCTGTTACTGCATTACAGAATCGTGATAAAGCTCAGAAAATTATCCACCAAGTTTTTCCCTCCCGAAGAGAATTGCTTCTGAAAGAAGTAGAAAAAATTGATGGTCTATCAATAAATTCTATAGATGGGGCGTTTTATGGTTTTATTAAATACGATTATACAGATAAATCATCAGAAACAGTGGCATTGGATATCTTAAACAATGCTAATGTAGCAGTTACACCTGGAACTGCATTTGGATCGTCAGCAGAAGGTTATTTCAGAGTTACCTTTTCTAGATCAGAGGAGGAAATCAAGGAAGCTTTTAAACGAATTAGAAGCTACATTGATAGTAATAGCTAAAGCGTTGAGCTAACTCCTTTTTATGGAAAATCTTTTCTTCTCATTGCTAAAAGTGATGAAACAAGGAACAGGATGATCAATGCGAAGCAGGTTAGCAAAGATAGTTCCGGATCATAATTAAGAATTGTAAAGTAATAATAGTCACCAAGCAAAAATTCAGAACCTACTTGATTTATGTGATTAACAATAGAAAACGCGCTATTAGAATTTCCTCCTCCAAAGATAAATTGTGAAAAGAAGGCTTCAAAATAAGCAATCGCTAGTCCTAATCCTAAGGCATTAGAATCTATTACAATCCCTAAAAACACAAAAATCGTAACGTAAACTAAAAACCATAAGGCTAAATAAGCCCATACGCCAATAAATACATCAATTTTGAATATTGAAAAATCCGAAAACTGAATGCATAAACCAAGATAAATAATTAATGCATCAATGAAAACGATAATAATACCTACAATGACTGTAGCGATCCACTTAACGAGAGCAATTTCTTCACGATATACAGGTCTGGACAGTAATTGACTAATTGTCTTATTTTCCTTTTCATCAGCGATAGCAGATATACCAAGGATTAAACTGATTAATGGCATAATTATGAAGCTAACGATACTTCCGGATTGAATGAGATTGACATAAGTCTGTGTTGAAACATTATCGTAAGACATTGTAACTAAAAGAGGGAATAAACTAACCAATATCAAAATATAGGTCTTTTTATCATAAATCATTTTTTCTAAGAAAATTTTCAACAAAAAAGCAGCTCTTACAAAAACTGTCGGGGTTTCAAAAACATTTTGGTTCTTTGTACTCATAATTACACCACCTACTAGGTTAAAAATTCGAAAATTGCTTCTATATTGTCAGTTCTACTTTCAAGATGCTTGATATGGATTCCATTTTCTGCTATAAGCTGAGTCACAACAGAATAAAATTCT
>JAEOSP010000209.1 GCA_016840305.1 Candidatus Hodarchaeota archaeon | reverse complement strand
GCATTGCTCGGTCTACCAGTATACCACAAGTAAGTTGCCCAACTATCTGCAGTTGCAGTGCCTCCATTTTGCTCCAAGGCAACGTTTCTACTAGATGTGCAAGCTTTCCAGATTCCAATAGCTTCCATCAACTCAGATATGGTTATTTCACCATTTTTCCACATTTCCATTGCAACCATTAACTCTTCTATGTCAATACACCCATCACAATTAGGGTCGAGCTTGTGGCAATATCTAATATTGTCTTTTTCATTAATAAAGTTTTCTCGATCAGTTAGAAACAGCCACCAAGGACTTTGTGACATTAATGTATATGGCAGCCATCCAGAGATGATACCCGTACCCCATCCAATTATACCTGAAAATAATAAGTAGTTGTAATTATGCCCTGAATCAATCTCTGTTAATCGGGGAACTATCTTTAAAGGATAGGAAGATGGTTCCCATAAATCCCCATTTGTATCGGCCTCATCGTATTCATTTGGTATGCATACACCCCCATAAGATACTCGATATTTTCCAGGCCTTGGATAGCAGGCATGACTTCCTTTAGCGACATATACATATGGATGTTTGCCCTGCTTATTAACGTAATTCCAATTGACCATAACATGGCCACGGTCCCATGCTTCAACATCTTTTTGATCTAAAGGCGTTATGACTTCATGTTTTAAAAATGACTCTGGACCGTATTTAGATAAAAAACCCAAATGTTGCCCATAAACAACATAGCGCTCATCATAATTCGCACCATTTTTTTCTAAAACAACAATAATCCTTTCATTATCACAGTAGTGGGGTGTTAAATATGCAGCAAGATTATCTTTCGGATCATAGTGATAATAAAAAATATACATTAAATACAGGAATTGTCCCTCTTCAATTGCAGTAGCATAGATTGTATCTTGAGTTGCAAGTAAATCATCTTTATCAAAGAGAAGTCTATGGTGCATTGATGAGTACCTGGAAAGAAGATCAGGGTCGTTTATATTTCCCATAATTGAGTAAATGATTTGATATAAAAGTACATTATTTATATCAAACACTTCTGTTATATCAGATGGGAAATATTCTTCTCCCGAAGAAAATTGTAAAACTGGACAGTAGTCATTTAAAAGGACTTCAAGTTCATTTTGATCTATTGTTGGTTGATCATAATCGACAACAATTTTTTGCTTCCATAGTTCAGGATTTTTGGCGGATAAGACTACCAGTTCAATCGTCAGCTCAGCAAATTGCTCATCATTAGGTGCATTTAATTCGGAAAAGAAAACCCCAATACCGTGATTAGGATCTTCCGGATTAGCAGCGCGATGATATTCTGATTCTTGATGACCAGATTCCCATTCTAACGTTGCTTTCAGATTGACTTCTGAAAACTTCGAAGTGGGGAATACAATTTCAGCTAATAAATGTAAATTTTCGCCTTTCTTTACAGGACTAAGCATTTGCAAGGTTTCGACTCGAATATCAGGATAAAAAATAAGATCGTATAGGGAGAAATGGTCAATTTCGATAGTGACACTATTTGTGGAATAATCTATATCGATAATATCTACAATCTCCCACTTTTCTTTTAAAGAGTTGCAATGATAAGCCATTAAAAATTCCCTGCCTTCTTCTAAACTGTTATATCCGGCCTTTTGAATAGTTTGAATAGGTATTGTATAAGTTATAGTCACAGGTTTATTCAAAGTTGTTACATTAGCTCTGAAATCTAGAACAGGCAACATTGCGGTGCCATGAGGTACGTTGTTCATCGGTGATATTGATATTGAAATTTCAGTATCCTCTGACAATGCATCTTCCGGAATATCCATTAGGACTTCAGTGCCATCATCAAGAGTTTTTTCAACTACTCCACCTTCCGGGCCAATTGTGGTTGTTGTATCATCAGGAGGTGGTAAAGGTCCTACTGGTCCACTTCCACCGGTGCCAACGATAGTCATCAATCCAAGAGCGATGATACCTACCAAACATAGGTAACGTAGATTTTTAATAAACATAGTCCCTGCTTTTTTCATGAAATTTCCCTCCTTTTGGTTTTGTTTGTAATCAGGAGGACAAAGTAGGCTATTG
>JAEOSP010000208.1 GCA_016840305.1 Candidatus Hodarchaeota archaeon | reverse complement strand
GCTCAGATGGTTTAGCTTCTGCATTGAATTGGTTATCCAAAGAATCAAACATAAATATTACTATTGATACTCTTCCTATATATCCAGAGTTAGTAAACTATCTAACTTCTCATGATAATATCTTTAATGCAACATTATATGGAGGGGAAGAATATGAAATAGTATTTACTATCCCTCAAGAAAAATTGGCAAGAACCCAAGAATTATTCAAAAAGAAAGGCTGTAAATGTATTGTAATAGGATCCTGTAACGAAGGGAAGGATGTTAATTATATTCATTCAAGTAAAAAAGTAAGAATTCCACTTCAAGGTTGGGATTCCTTTAAAAAAGAATAGATCTTAAAAAAAGTAATAAAGAATAAATGCACCGACCGGGATTTGAACCCAGGTCACCTGTGTGGCAGACAGGAGTCTTACCAGGCTGGACTATCGGTGCTTGGTATGTTATTTTATACTGTTAGGATTATTTTCCGGTTTTAACCTGTCTATTGGGCAAGAGTCTTTCTCATAAGTGGTTTTTTATAATGAACATCATCTCGAAATGGGTTTCTAAACATCTTGTTTTGTGTGTTTTTATTCTTCTTTCGCTTCCGAAGAGATTTTTTTCATTTGAAAGTTAATCCATTTGAATACCCCCATCAGAGTTGTAACTTCTCGTCCTGAAACATACCCTCTAGATAAAATATTAGAAAATGCTTTACTAGCAACATGTTGTTTTTCAGGGTGATAATTTACTTCCTTGATTAGTTGATTAAAATATAATTTAAGCTGTTCTTTTTCGTTGGAGTTGGCAATTCTGTGTTTTGTTTTTTTCAGTAAATTCTGGTTTTGATCTGATTTCAATGAGTATTGGATAAAATAGAGTATAATTGAGAGGGCGTGAGATAAATTCAAGACTGAATACTTTTCATTTGTCGGGATATGTACTAGAAGATCACAAATATTGATTTCTTCATTTTTTAAGCCATATTGTTCTCGTCCAAAAACAATTCCAATATTATTACCGAATAGTTCACTTGTGAATGCTTCTTCAGGTGTTAAAGCAACTCGGTTGAGATTATAATCACTTCCTACTCTTGCAGTTGTGCCTATTAGCAGAGTAAATTCATCTCGTATCTCTTGAAGAGAAGAAAAGCGAAGATCTGCATGATTTATTATCTGAATACCCCTTCTAGCCACTATCTCTATCTCAGGAGAAGCAAGAGATACTCTTGGATTAATTAGTACTAACTTCGAAAATCCAAAATTCATCATCACCCGTGATATACTTCCTAAATTTTGTGCTTTTGTTGGTTCAACCATGATAACTGAAAAATTGCTTTTATGAAGCTGAGAACTTCTATTATTACGATCGGTTTGGTTTCTCATAAGATGTAACCTCGAGATAAGATGAATTCTATCATTTCACAAAAATTGTTCTTTATAAATTGTTCACCAAGTAAATACTTACATTTCTATTTCTTGATTATAATGATAATCAAGTGAATGGCTTTATTATAATGCTCTTCAGCTTTATTATCGTTTATGTGGAATTCTTATCATTTTAAGAGCAGTGTAACATTCTTTAAAATATGAATAATTCTTTTTATGGTGAGTGTTTTATCTCTATATAAAACAGATTTCATCTCTATCACGCGGGGGTAGCCAAGCCAGGTCAAAGGCGGCTATACGCGGGCTAGATGACAAACAAGTTTGTCTATTGGCGCCGACCAAAGGCGCTGGACTTAAGATCGCTAATGCAATGAGAGATCCAGTCGTGTAGACGTTCGAGGGTTCAAACCCCTCCCCCCGCACTATTATTTTACTAGAACAATTGCTTTTGTTCTATTATTGAATCTCCCCGATAAGAAAGTTTGATGTAGCATCGGTTATTGTAACTGTATGAAAAGATCCTAAGTCTTTCCCTGACTCTGTAAGAACTACTGGGAGATATGCTTCATTTCTTGCCTTAAGTTGATCAGTATATTTTCCAACCTCATCAATCAAAATTTTTCCAGTCCATCCTATCCAAGATTTTAATTCCTGTTTAGAAATTTCTTGACAAATTCGTAATAATCTTCTTGAACGATTGGATTTTACTTTTGTAGGAATTTTTGAACCCATTTTTGCGGCCTGTGTACCTGGACGATCCGTATACTTAGAAATATTCACCACTATTGGTCTAACATCTCTGAGTAAGGACTCTGTCTCCTTATAATTATCTTCACTCTCTCCAGGAAAACCGACTATGATATCAGTTGCAATAACAAGATTAGGAATCCCTGCTTTAAGTTTCTGAACTAATTCACTAAAGTAGCTCCGTGTTTCTTTTCTCTGCATCTTCTGCAACACATTATCAGATCCTGCTTGTATGGGTAGGTGAAGAAACGAAAATACCTTAGGGTGATTAACTTGAGTAATTAAATGGTCAAGAAATTTATTCACTGTAAAAGGGGTCATCATCCCGAGTCGAAGGAAAAAATTATCCTCTAATTTAATTATATTTTCCACAAGACTTGGTAGGTATTTTTGAGGCCTAAAATCCCAGCCATAGGTTCCTATATCTTGAGAAGTTAACCATATTTCTCGACTTCCGCTTGTTAGAGATCTCTGAATTTCATCGATTATGGAGGGTTGATCTCTTGAACGTAAATGTCCTTTAGCATGCTTCACAATACAATAAGCACAGTTTCCAAGACAACCGCGTGAAATTTCGGTAGTTGATATTACAGGATTAAAATTAACTCGTTCTACTGCATAAAGTCTCTGCCACACACTTGCATGAAGATGTGTGTCTTTTTCAATTCTCTGATTCTCAATCAGCGATACAATTTCACTCGCATTTTCTGGATAAAGAACTTTCACATGAGGCACATAATTATCAATCCAATCATGCATAACGACGGGAAGGCAACCTGTTACTATTATCTTTTGACTTATAGGAAGGGATAAAAGCAAGCTTTTCATCCTATGCTCAGTATTCTGTTTGACGATGCAAGTATTAACGACAATTACATCACTATCAGTTCCATCAAATTTTACTTCATAACCACTGCTTTGTAGTGTCCCCGAAATTCCCTCTGCAATGGCGCGGTTCGCACTACATCCGAAATTTAATACAGTAGCAGTTTTTCCTGTCCTTTGTTCCATTCTTACTTCCAGTTATTCCCTGTTAACATAGCTTTAAAATTGCGCTTTTGCAGAATCCTTCAGAATTTTTAGAAGGAAATCAGATATATCCTTTCAGATAAAATCTTGTGCTAGTAATGAGGATGAGATCCATTTACTAAGTAAATCTATAATACTAATAACTTTTAATCCTTGAATATCTGATTTTATTGTGTCTGTTGTTAGTATAACTTCAAAATTTTCTTTTTGAAGAGATTTGAAATTCTTAATGGAATGTACACCATGTACATAAGCTAAAGACACTGATTTTGCTCCCTGCTGCTTTAATATTCTTGCTGCTCCTATCATTGTTCCTCCAGAGCTCACAAGATCGTCTACAATAATAATATCACGATTTTTTATTGAAACATTTATCCCCATCAATTCTTGAGAAATTTCACCTGTACTAGGATTTCTAGTTTTCCGTATAGCGCCATAAAAAGGAGAATTTATTCCATCTGCTGCTTCTTTAGCTAGTTTTAAAGCTCCTTCATCTGGTGAAAAGCAAACTACATCTTCATTTCCATTTATACGTTCTTTAATGGCCTTACTAAGTAAAGGAATTGCAGAAAGGCTTATAGCAAACGATTCGGTAAAGAAATCTGAAAGCGAATTCTTACCATATGAATGAGAGTTCACTGTTATGAAATTATTAACACCAGCGGATTCAAGCATTGAAGCTAAATATCGACTTGAGAAAGGTTCTCCGAGACGAGATTCACGATCCTGTCTTGAATAGATATGATAGGGCATTATACAGGTAATTTTTTTTGCTCCAAAACGTTTTACGTTGTAAATTGTAAATAAGATTGACAAAAGATATTGATTTTTAGATTGAGTTAATTTCAATTGTAAAGCTATAATAACATGGGCATTTTTTAATTCATTTTCATCAGTTATAAATAATCGGGGACATATTTCACCATCAGGGAATATTCTTTCTTCCATTTCTAGAAAGGTTGATCCTGTAATTCTTTCCGCTAGTTTCTCTGCAAAATCTGACTTTCCAATTACAATTACTCGCATTATCGGCTCAACCTTTCTCCTTGAACACCTCTTGTTTCTTTTACCCTGAGGCTTATTTGAAAATCTCCACCTGAGATTTTAAGCATTATCCTCTAATTAAAAAATACCTGATCTAATGTCTCCTAACTTTTTAGCTTCACTTGATAATACATTAAATGAGGAAAAAACGATGATTGATGAAAAATATAATTTTAAAAACGGTTCTTCACGAGCATGGTTTACAGGAAACATCCTTTTGTTAGGATTAGTGTCCTTTTTTGCAGATATGTCAGGAGAAATGATGACTCCTGTATTACCGTTATTTATTGCTGCACTTGGAGGATCAAGTGTAATCATTGGTTTTATTGGAGGATTAGGTGATGCTATTGCAAATATCGTCAAGGTTTTTTCAGGTTATTTCGCTGATAAAACTGGAAAGCGAAAGCAATTGATTGTTATCGGTTATGGTATACCTTTTTTCGCAAAACTTGGTATTGGTCTATCTAATGCCTGGGAACAAGTATTAGTATTGAAACCAACTGAAAGACTCGGCAAAGGAATAAGAGGAGCCCCAAGAGATTCTCTTCTTGCTGACTCAATACCATTTGAAGAGCGGGGAAGAGCATTCGGTTTTCATAGGATGATGGATACAGCAGGAGCTATTCTCGGTTCTTTCCTTGCATTAGTTATAGTTATTTTATTCTATGAGGTACTAAATGATGAATTAGGTGTTTTGCAATTGATCATTATAATTTCGGCTTTCATATCTTTAGCTGCTCTAATTCCAATTTTCTTTCTATCAGAATCAAAAGATAAACATCCGTCTGAAAAGCGGCAACAAGCAGGTTTATTCGATAATTTCAAAGAACTGCCACTGAATTATTATAAATTCTTGACAATATCTGTTTTGTTTGGGATGGCAAATTTTACCATTCTCTTATTCATAATTCACACTAAGACCATTTTACTCAATTCTAATCCTGGAAGCTCAGAAATTGATCTAATAATATTTCCAATTGTCACATTTATTTGGTTCAATATAATCTACACTATTATGTCAATACCTTTTGGGAGCTGGTCTGATAAATATGGAAGAAAACGAATTTTCGTAATCGGCTTAGGTTTATTTTTAATAACTTGTTTCGGTTTTACAGTTACAACAAATCCCATAATGCTTTTTGTACTATTTGCCGTATATGGAGCATTTAATGCAGCTACCGATGGAATTCAGAAAGCTTTTGCCGTAGATTTATTACCATCAGATCTCAAGGGAACGGGTATTGGATTATTACAAACTTCCATTGGACTAGCTGGTATCATTGGGGGAGTTATTGCGGGTTTTCTTTATGATATTAACCCGAGTTATGCTTTCCTGTATGGTGGAATCCTCACTGGAGCAACCTTGTTACTTTTGTTAGGTATGAAAATCAATGATCAATATCCTTTTGATAAGACAATATGAAAAAATGTGTATGCTCCGACCGAGAATTTCAGGCACAGAGTTTACTACTCTCTGACGTTTGAACTCGGGTCGTAGGGGTTCTCCTGATGTACCAATATGATAATATCACTGAGAGCCCTAAATGATGGACCATGCTACACTATCGGAGCAAATTTGTTTATTCCTGTAAGTGCTGGGGGGGGGCTTTGAACCCCCGACTTCGGGATGTCCCATTTTAGCGCGTTCTATTTGCCCTTTAAAGTTGGTGTGAGAATCGCTCTCAGATTATGAGTCCCGCGCTATACCAGGCTTCGCCATGATAATCAAAATCAGATTATCGTTTAAGCCACCCCAGCAATCCTTAAGTTAATGTAAGTGAAGGATAGGACTATTAACTTCCGAATTTAACACCAGAAACAGGTCGATTAAAATATTGCGTTTGACAAGGTAATCAGGATACGAGCAATTTTAAAAAATTAATTGGCTTTAGAGCCTATCGTTAAGAATTATTCATTAGCCCCGATGGTGTAGTTTGGTCTAGCATTGATGGCTGTCAAAGACTTGCCAAGTCTGACAGTCAGCAGAACCCATCCGACTCGGGTTCAAAACGTACAAACTATTTGTTTGTACATGGAAATCCCGATCGGGGCGCCAATTCTTCTTGGGCGCATAGCTCAGCCAGGTAGAGCGACAGGCTTTTAACCTGTTGGCCGGGGGTTCAAATCCCTCTGCGCCCGTACACCTATTGTTCATATGAAATCAAACAGTGTGTTTTCTGAATTACATACCTTCAAAACCAGGAGGAAGTCCTCCTTGTGGTCCTCCCCGCCTACCCCGCATTTTTCTCATTGCTTTAAATTGCTTCGTCATTTGATTGAATTGTTTTAGAAGTAATTTCACTTCTTGTGGAGAAGTTCCTGAACCCCGTGCAATCCTTTGAACGCGTTTTCCCTTAATTATTCTTGCGTTATCTAATTCCTCCTCTGTCATAGAACCACATATAGCCAAGAAACGTTTCATACTCCGTTGACTTTCTTCTTCTAAGTCTGGTTTTTGTCCGAGTACATTACTTACTCCTGGAATTTTCGATACTAATTTGCCGATTGAAGATTGTTTATTAGCAGCTTCCATTTGTTTCTGAAAATGACGAAGAGTGATTTTCCCCTTTTTAAATGCTTCCCGAATTTCTGCTGTTTCTTCCTCATCAAAGGCATCATTTACTCTTGATAACAGTCCTTCCAAGTCACCCATCCCCAATAAAGACCCTACAAATCTCGTAGGATTAAATTCTTCTAAATCTGAAATCCGCTCTCCATCACCATAGAAACGTATTGCAGCTCCTGTAACAGAAACTGCTGAAATTGCACCGCCTCCTTTGGCAGATCCATCAAGTTTAGTTAGAATTATGGATCCGATAGGAGTGGCACGATTAAAAGCATCGGCTTGAGTTTGTGCTTGTTGACCAATGGTTGCATCAATTACTAGAGTGATCTCTGTTGGTTTTATGATCTTAGCAATTGTCTGCATTTCTTTTAAAAGTGCCGTTTCTTCTTTGTGACGACCTGTAGTATCAACTAATATCAAATTAGTATTCTTTTTCTCTTCAAAATACTTTAAACCCTTTTTAATAACATTAGTGGCTTTCTTCTCTTTCTCGTCTCCAAAAACTTCAACATTTATTGGAGCCAGCAATTGTTGAAGTTGAGCTAATGCTCCAGGCCTAAACGTATCGCCTCCAATAACTCCTATTTTGAATCCCCGTTTTTGAAAATAATTGGCGATTTTTCCAATAGATGTCGTTTTTCCTGAACCTTGGATACCAATGAACATGATGATTGAAGTTTCATTTGGATTTAATCTAAGGGGATTTTGCTGTTTCCCCAATAAGTTTGTTAATTCGTCATAGAGGACTTTTAAGGTGTAATCACGTCGACTAACCCCAGGGGGTATTGTATCCTTTAAGGCCCTTTCACGAACTTCGTTGCACATATTTACTGTTTGATCTAAATTTACATCTGCACTAAGAAGCGCGTTTTCTAAATCTTCCACTAATTCGGTGATTAGTTTTTCATCAACAATTGGTGCTCCACGAATTTTTAGGAGGGTCTTGCGTAAGGACGAACCGAGGCTATCAAGCATCATTATGACCTATTTTATTTCTTACTCAAATAAAGACTTCATTCCAGCTTAATAATGACTTCCTTTTTTTCATTGGGTTGGTAAAAGTAATGAATTTTCTTCCTGATCCAATCTGAAATTTAGAATATTAATTGTTTGTGAACTTAAATACTCAATAGATCCTAAAGAAATCTTTTCTAAGTCTTTGAAAATTTTTTCATGGCCAGATGGATAACCCATTTGATCACCTATTATAAATGACTGAAAATTTGATAGCCCACTTCGTAATTGTTTACCTTTCTGGTTTAATATTACAGGTTGGTATTCTGATATTAAATCAGTTAGATTTCCTTTATAAAATTTAATTCCTGAATAATCTAAACCCCTGAATACTCTTTTTAATACCCCTGCTATGGCACGCTCATCAGGATTTATTCCTTTGACAATGGAACCATCTATTTCCAAGATTAAATTATTCAAGTTGAAATAAATTTGTAGTACTACATCCTTTCTGAAACTATTTGATAAAAAGAAAGAACTTGAAACACACCTACATATAACATCTAATCGCCCATAACCAGTTAGGGAATTTAGAGAAAGCGGTTTAGAGGTATCTACTGTATTTGAAGTTATTATAAATCTTCTCTTCATCAACAAATCACATCTTAGGGAGCTTAATTCACTCTTGTCAGATTTAGAATGGTCTCAAAATAAATGTATTCATCTACTATCCTGGAAAGAAGGCGATTTAATTTCGAAAGAAATAACAGGCTTCCAATAGAAAGGCTCAAATAGGTAATTCTTGTAGTTTTAACATTTTAAATCCTTTAGAGTAGAGGAAATATCACGGAAAATGAATTTCCTCGTAAATAATGAAGGGCTTCTTAATGGAATCAAAATTATTCACCTCTATCTCAAATTTTATCGGAAAAGTTCATTGTTGTAATTCATGTCTAGGAAGACAGTATGGGAATTTATTAACAGGATTGACAAATGCTGAACGTGGGATCGCATTGAAAACGTTCTTAGCAATGGAATGGGAAATTAGACATCGTTTAGCTATATCTAGTGTGAATGAAGCTTCATCTCTTTTATCAAAAGATTTTTCAGTTGGTGTACGTTCTATCCAGAGATACTTTCCAGATACAGCGGAAAATCAACTTCCTTGCTCAATTTGTCAAGACTTTTTATCAATTCCTTTCATGGAACGTTTAGCGCAAGAAGCAAAAGATTTGGTTAGCGATTATGAATTTTCAACATATTTAGTTGGCTCTATATTTCACCCTGCAGTCATTGATAAAGAGGATACGACTCGAAGTACTTATAACCTTGAATATGGAGAATCAATTAAATCTGATTTCAATAGAGAGATGGGAAAACTATTATCTATGTTATTACCTTCTACTACAGTTGAATTTAAAACACCAGAAATTGTTTTCACTTTTGATCTTATCCATAATGAAGTAGATATTAAAAGTAATCCTTTATTCATATTAGGACGGTATAAAAAACTAGAACGGGGAATTCCGCAGTCTAAATGGTTTTGTCGCAAATGTAGAGGTAATGGATGTGAATCCTGCAATTTTACTGGAAAAATGTACTTAGATTCGGTTGAGGAATATGTTTCTCATCCTTTTCTAACCGCAGCCCAGGGGATATCAAGTAAATTTCATGGTTCTGGAAGAGAAGATATTGACGCACGTATGTTAGGATCAGGACGTCCTTTTGTCATTGAAATATCAGAGCCAAAATTGAGAAATTTGGATTTTGACTCAATTATTAAAGAAATAGAGAAAAATTCAAATGGAAAAGTTGAAATCAGTATAGAGGGAATAACTAACAGATCAAAAGTCCGAGAAATCAAAACACGGTCTAGTAGGAATGCAAAAGCATATCGTGCCATAGTTTCTTTAGAGAAACCACTTCCAGATGATCATACAATATTAGATACTATAGCTTCGGAACTTACAGGGATTCTTATACAACAACGTACTCCTATCAGAGTAGCTCACCGCCGTGCGGATAAGATCAGAACAAGAAAAATACTTTCATTCAATATCGAGAAAGTTGAATCCCAACAGATTACAGTCCATCTTGTTTGTGAAGGGGGTTTGTATGTAAAAGAATTAATACATGGAGATCAAGGTCGAACGCAACCTAATTTTTCTGATAAATTAGGGATTCCTGCAGTAGTGAGTGAATTGGATGTAATTGAAGTGTTTAAGAGCACCGATTCCTTATAATAGAAAAGCATGACTTAATTTGTCGGACAAACATGAAAATTTTGTTTTTGGAGTCACGACGGGATGTGTCACAAACACCCCCTATCCGGCAGGTAAGAGCAAGAAGAACTTGTGCTAACCAAAGGAACTACTTGAGAATGCAAAAGCATTCGAATTTTATCTTGGATTCTTCCTGTTTTTAACTTTGTTACAGAGAGAGATCACTGAAAATGAAGTCCATCGTACAATACCCCTTCTAGGATATCTGACAAATTCAATCATGTTGGAAAATCAAAAATAGTCATTAGAAACTCCTTCCATATGTCTTCAAAGCCACCAAGAGTACTTCCATGTATGGTAAATGTATGGGAATGCTCGTAAAGAACGAGGCATACAAAGATGGTCAAAAAATCCAAGGGTACAAATTTTCGCACACGTAGAATCTTTTCAAAGCATCCAAGAAAAAGAGGTTTACCATCACTATCACGATCATTGGCTGAATATAACATAAATTCCAAAGTTAATATTATTATTGAACCTAGTGTCCAAAAAAGTAGACCTCATAGAAGATTTCATGGAAAAACTGGTGTTATCCTTGAAAAAAGGGGACAATCTTATGTGGTTGAAGTAACCGATGGTAGAAGCAAAAAGAAGGTAATTACACGTCCTGAACACTTAAGAGCTCAAACGTGATTAAAGTTTAACCATTGGGAAAATAATTTTGGAGAGATACATATATGGTGAGAAAGATTCAAGAAGAAAAACCTATACCATTAGGACAGGTTTATGAGCTTTTGCAGCAGAGGGAAGAAGCAGGTATTAACTATGTTCAACGTGTAACAGCACAACATGCAGAGAATCTTTCACGTAACGCGGCATATTCTGAAGAAGTTCTAGAAATGATACAGGATGATTTTGGTCTTTCAAGACTGATAGCCGTACAAGTAGTTAACATGAACCCAAAAACAGCTATTGATATCAAAGCTGTTACAACAGACAAATTAACAGATGACCAAATTGAAGAATTATTAGAAAAATACACTGGTTTTGTACTAGCAATCAAAGCTGCAGCAAAGAAAGCAACTAGTGAAGAAAAAGACGAATCAAGTGATATCCAAGAGACTTTCGAAGACCTTTAAGTTAACTATTTTCTTTATAAAGTGAATATCCAATTTACCCTGAAAAGGGTAGGTGGTCTAGTCTGGAAGGATCCTGGTTTCGGGAGCCAGTGCTCGGGAGTTCAAATCTCCTCCTACCCATGTTTACAAATTTATGGGAAATTACGAGTTTTGCAGAATATTCCGACGTTTAAAGACTGTATACAGCTACTTTTTGAGTATTCAGTTCCTGATAAGATAATCTCCCACTTGCTTTTCACTGCCAAAACTGCAATTAATATTGCAGAACTATTAAAAAATAAAAATATTCCAATAAATTGCGATTTAGTTCTTGCAGGAGCTTTACTTCACGATATAGGACGATCACAATCCCATAATATTGATCATGGGATTGTAGGTGGAAAAATCTTGAAAACACATGGTTTTCCATTAGAGCTCGTTTCAATTGTTGAGAAGCATATATATGCTGGAATATCTGCTCATGAAGCTAAGGATTTAGGTCTTCCCTCAGAAGATTTTATACCAAGAACATATGAAGAGAAAATTGTGGCTTACGCTGATAATATTTCAAAGACAAACGAATTATTATCACTGGAAGAAGTTTTAGTGCGTTTTAAACGATATCTCCCTGATACACATTCAATTCTGGCACGTGTGCGAAAATTACATAGGGAAATTGAAACATTAATACAAGATAACAAGGAAAAGGCTAAGATATGAGTATTCATGATCTTCTTTCTGGATTTATCTCTTATCTCAAAAATCTCAAAGGAAAAATCATTCTTGTCATGCATCCACAGGCTGATCCTGATGCGGTAGGAGCCGTACTTGCGATTCAACATTTAATTTCCACATTGAATCCAAATATTGAAGTAAAAGTATTTGATCCAAAAATCAGTATGCTAAGTCAGAAGTTATTAGATCTTCTTAATTTCGAATTCTCATCCACGAATGCGATACCTCAATCGATTCCTATTATTTTTTTAGATTATTCTCCAACGAAGTCTATTTTTCCTCAATCCAAAAATAAGATTACCGTAATCGACCATCATATCCCTCAAGAGTTACCTTTTGAATTAATATTTGATTTCCGTAATGATCAATTTAATTCAACAACAGAAATAATAGCCAATATGTACAAATCAGCAAATATTCCCTTAAACGATTTAGTAGTGAAAGCCATGCTTGCTGGGATTGTTTTTGATACTAGACGGTTTCTTTATACAAATGAAAAATTGTTCGAGATTATTGGGTTTTTACTTCATGATTTTCCTTCTGCTTATTCCGAAATACTACCTCTTTTTGCGAATATTCGTTCTAAAGCGGAAAGAATAGCCTGTATTAAAGCTGCTCAAAGAATGAGGAGATTTACAGTAAAAGATATGCAAATATTAGTATCCCACGTTAGCTCATTTGAAGCTGCGGCAGCAAGATCATTGATATTCCTAGGAGGGGATATAGCATTTGTAATAGCGACCCGAGATGATCATACCCGTATTAGTATAAGATCCACACGGAATTTCGCAGAAAAAACAAAAATTTCAATAGGAAAAGATTTGATTCCATTAATTATTGCAGAATATGGGGGTGATGGTGGTGGTCATGATGGAGCAGCTGGTTATAACACCACTGTAAAAATAGAACTAAAAGAATTCCAAGCTTTCATATTACGCATTCTAGAATCTAAGATTGTAAATTTCAGATGAAAAACGGTTAGAATAGCCATTCTTTTCTAAGAAGATCAAACTCTTCTTTAGATAATTTGAATTTCTCAAATTTCTCTTCTTTAATAGCTAATTTAACAGCAAGGCTGTGCTTACATTGAAAAAATGGATCATCATATACTCCCTGTTGAAAAGCATAACATCTACACCATATAGGCGTGATCAGGTTTAAATAATCACGGGAATTACCAACAACGATCCAACGCTCACTCTTTCCGTTAATAATGTATTTTTTCACCGCATTATTCTGAACTAGCTTTTTTGCTTCCTTTAGACGTCTTGCAAAAGAAAGTGACACTTAGGGTTTCACCTGTAGGAGGAGATATTCTACTGCTGAAAGAAATTTCTCTTTTTCAGTAAGTTCTGTCTGTAATTGGGAGTTTTTCATATTAAAATCGTCATCAGATAAATCTTCTACATCTTTTCTTACAGCTAACTCCTCAATTTGAAATTTTAGAACTTGAATAAGAGGCTGGGTTTGTTGTCGTGCTAGTTCTAGCTGCTTAACGGCTGTATTTAATTGTTCAGTTACAGAATTTAACTCAGATAGATATTCATCCTTTAATGATTGATATACTTCTTGTTGAATGGTCGTACGTCTTTTTTCAAGCTTCTCAAGTCGTTTCTTGATCTGAGATTGTTGAGGATATATTTTTGTTAAAAAACCCGAATCATCTGATATTCCAACTTCTTTTTCTTTTAATTTTGAAATTTCATTTGCTATACGGTCAATTTCCTCTTTATTATTAATTCCTTCAATTTCAGAACGTACACTCAGCTTTTCATGTTCTTCTTGAAGTTTTTGTAATAATTGTCCCGATTTAATCTGCTCAGCTATACTGATTATTACATCTGGTTCAAGATCTTTAAGATTGAGAGCCATTTCAATTACTCCATTCTAGCTTCTGTTACAGGTTAATCACTCAAAAGTATTTCAAGATATAATAGTTATTATCTCGGATCTTGATATTGAGAGACATTTTTTTTTAGGAGAAAAAATCTTAAGACGCATTCAGAGATCGTATAATGTATTATCAATGGCCAGAAATACCATAGAAAATAAATTAGAACTCTAACCAATTGTATTGAGGTAATTTTTCATGATGATTCCTCTTGCTAAAGAACATATGAAGATCACGTTGGCTTTAACAACGTTAATTCCAATATTATTTTTTTATTCCTTGTTATATCCATGGTTAGGTTATTTTATTCTACTAGTTGCGTTAATACTAGCTTTCCATATATTTCTCTTACGTGATCCTTCGAGAGTAATTATAGAAAATTCTGAGTTAATATTTGCCCCAGCTGATGGTAAAGTTTACGAAGTATTACCAGATGAAGGCATCATTCGCATTCGAATGTCATTATTTAACGTTCATGTAAACCGATGGCCTGTTTCAGGTAAGATAATAAAAATTTCACAACAATCAGGAAAATATTGGCCATTTTTTTCATTTTTAAGACGTGGAACTGAGGAAAACGCAAGACAAATCATTGAATTAGAAAAAAATAATGACATTTTTGAAATCACACAAATCTCTGGGTTTATAACTAGACGTTGTGTAACATATGCCTCAGTTGGTCAGAAAGTCTTACAAGGACAAAAACTTGGAATAATACTTTATGGGAGTGAGGTCGATATTCGCTTCCCTGTAGCAGAATATGATATACTAATACACAAAAATGATACTACAATTGCAGGGGTAACTATACTAGCTAAAGCTAAGAGTCGCTAACTATATTCAGCCATAATAGGGATGATAATGAATACACTCAATAGATATACAATAACTGCAAACTTATTCACTATCTTTAACGGTATTTCAGGAGTTCTTGGAATTATAGTAGCGATTTTCTACCACGAAACATTGCCTTATGTTCCGTTTCAGCTAATGATATTTGGTGAGATTTTTGACTTTCTCGACGGTTTTTTGGCAAAACGAGCCCCATCTCCGTCCAAATTTGGTGTATACGCCGATTCAGTTAGTGATGTGATAACATTTGCTATTTTACCAGGAATTATGCTTCTTAAAACAAATTTACTTGGGACTAATGAGACTGGAATATTAATTTTTCTTCCATTATTCATTGCTGGATTTTACACCATTAGTGGATGGATTCGACTTATTCGGTTCGCCTCAAATCCAACTTCAGTATATTTCGAAGGATTACCCTCACCTGCTGCAGCATTATTGATTGGAGCCAGCGCTACGATATCAACAATCAATGAATTACCATGGTTTTTTGGTGAGGATGGTTTTTTGTTATCTTTCCTTGCCATTTCTTCAGGAATATTGATGGTTCTAGTAATTAATTATCCTACACCGAAACGAGGGCAGAGTGCAGATTTAACCTTAATCGGGATCGCAGGAATTGCAGTCATTATTTATCTAGTATTCCCTGGAATCTTAATATTAAGCATAATCTTGTTTATATCGCTCTTTTATACCATAGTGGGTCCTCTTTATCTAAAGTACACCTCACGATCATAATTCAGATGATTCAAAGAACTAGAATAATCAGATCAACCACTTATCTAAGAAAATCGAGTACAATACTTGTGATCGTGTCCTCAACAATTGAATGTTGAAATAAGTCTTGAAGAAAAGTGTTTAAATCATTCAAGGATAAAAAACGGGTTCTTAAGAGAAGAGAATATTCATGATTAGTTCGATAAACATCTTGAACCTCATTTCGCTTTATACAATAGTCAATTACTAGTTGATATTTGCCAAGAGGAGCCTTTAGCTGTATATAAGCGTTAATAAAGTGATCTTTCCAATAATCAGTTTTAATGGAATAACCTAAAATAACTGTTTCATCTTTCCACTTCTTTAGAAGTTTTGCAATTGCAGGTTGTGATATTTTTAAAGCTTGAGCTATCTGATAACTAGTCATCGGCATTTTCGCCCCAGAAATCAGGGTTCTTATTTTCTGGAGTTTGTAATGTTCACTTGAACGTAAGGATCGAGTGATTTTAGAACAATAGAAACCAGATATTTTCAAAACTTCAATTACTTCAATTAATTGGTATTTCTGGAACCCTGTTTTTCCTGCAAGGGAGTACAGAAATTCTAAGGAGTCAAGAAAGTGAGATGTATCAATGTAGTGAAACTGACCAACGAGTGAAAAAGTCCCTGTTATGCCCTCTAATTGGCTCAATGCTTGATCATCATAAATATTCAATAATTTATTAACCACTTCAGGTTCATTAGGATTAGTTTTTAAGAAAAAGAATAGAATTTTCATTTTCGGTAAAATGTTGGGATTTATTATAATATTCCAATTTTTAATTATTTCTTCAGTCTTTAGATGATTGATAATTCTTTTAAATTGCGATGTTGATAAATTCAATTTAGTAGCAAGCCCTCTTAAGGAATTGTTAGAGCGGAGACTAATTAAGATGAAAATATCATGAAGAGTTTCCTTTGAAATTGCTGAGAGCATATTCTTATACACATCTTCAAAGTAAAAAGTTATTATAACTCGATAAAATCGTTGAATTCTCTGAAATTAATAACCATTTTGGTGTAATAACATTATTAAAAGTTACTCCTCTCCAAATTTACGTATATTATGGTACGTTGATTGATCAAAATTGGGTTTTAATCATGATAATTCAGACAGAAAAAGGAAAAAATTATGAGATAAAAGATTTATCATTAGCAAAAGTGGGGAAAAAGACAATGGACTGGTCTGCTAGTCGAACACCTGTTCTTCAACTCATAAAGAAAAGATTTGAAGTTGAAAAGCCTTTAAAGGGAGTTAGAATTGGAGCTTGCCTTCATGTGACTAAGGAAACATCACAACTCTGTGAAGCATGGCTTGCAGGAGGTGCAGAAGTTTACCTTTGTGCTTCCAATCCTCTTTCAACACAAGACGAAATTACTGCTGCTTTAGTAGAAAAAGGAGTTAATGTTTTTGCATGGAAGTTTATGGACACAGAGGGATATTATCGTTCTATTGCTAATGTTATAAAAGCTCGGCCACAAATAACTATTGATGATGGAGCGGATTTAGTAAGCATATTACATAAATTAAAACGTGAAGAAACTGATTCGGAAATTGAAATAGTTAAGAAGATTATAGGTGATGACAAGAATATAATCGATGGAGTGTGGGGTGGTGCAGAAGAAACTACAACGGGAATTATTCGTCTCAAATCAATGGCTGATGAAGGCGCACTATTATATCCTATATTAGCTACTAACTCTTCTCCATGCAAGAATCTTTATGATAACGTATATGGAACTGGCCAATCAACCATCGATGGAATACTAAGGGCTACTGCTGATTTAATTGCATCCAAAGTTTTTGTAATAGCAGGATATGGCCATTGTGGAAAGGGAATTGCAATGCGAGCAAAAGGAATGGGAGCTCGTAGAGTAATTATAACCGAGATCGAACCACATGTGGCACTTCAGGCGGTAATGGAGGGAATGGAAGTCATGCCAATGTTAGAAGCATGTAAAGTGGCTGATATCATTGTCACAGCTACTGGAAACAAAGATGTTTTACGAAAGGAGCACTTTGAGGTTATAAAGAATGAATGTCTAATAGCTAATTCGGGACATTTCAATGTAGAAATCAACATTCCTCAATTGGAAAAACTTGCAGTTAAAAAAGAGCAAATGAGAACGTTCGTTGAACAATTTACTCTAGCTGATGGAAGGCATATTAATTTATTAGGAGAAGGAAGATTAATTAATTTAGCCGCGGCAGAGGGGCATCCTTCTGAAGTAATGGATTTATCCTTTGCTTTGCAGTCATTAGCAACAGAATTCATTGTTAAAAATAAAGACAATCTTTCAAAAATCGGGGGTAAAGTTCTTGAGATACCAAAGGACATTGATGATGGAGTAGCAGTATTAAAATGCCAAGCTTTAGGGATTGAACTTGATTTCCTCACACCTGAACAAACAAAATATCTAGCTAGCTGGCAAGTCGGAACCTGATATGTTGTGAGGTATGCTAGAGGTTTTCTCCCTCTTCTTACTTTTTATCTGAGATACTATCTATCATAAGTTTGTGAAGAGCTAGTTGGGCCTCATATCTTGTTGCTTCATTGACCAGATATTGCCTAAAAGAATTCACACTTTTTCTATCAAATTCAAACTGGATATTTTCATACATTATATCTTCCAGTATAAGATATTCTGCAGGTGCGGATGGAGGTTTTTGTATTCTTGAATGATTTTCAAGTAATAGCTGAGTTGATTTAATGGAGAGATCAGTTGTTGCAACATTAATAATATGACCTACCATTCTTCGTACCTGTTGCCATAGGAATGATCGTGAACTTATAATAATTCTAACAACATTTTCATTGATTTTTGACAAAGTAATAGATTCTATTGTCTTAACCGTGTTTTTTTCGTTATTTCGTTCAATTTTAGCAAAATTTCGAAAGTCATGAGTACCTGAGTAAATATCAACTACATTTTCTGCTTTTATTAGATCAAAGGTCTCATCTATTACTAATAGATACGAATATGTTCTAAGTCTAGCATTACGTCGTGGATCGAAATCTTCAGGAACTGAGGTTATTGCGAGGACTCTAACGTCTAATGGTAAGTATGAGTTAATTTCTGGTAAGATTGGAATAATAGATGATTTAAAAGAAATTACTTGACTTAAAGCTCCTACTCCACGATCAGTTCTGCTTGCAAAAGGAATTTTTTCATGTGATTGGATTAAACGAGCCTTTTCTAAAGCTTTCACCACTAAAGTGAAGATATTTGTTTGATCATGAAGTTGATGACTGAATCCACTGTAAGAATGTGAAGGAAGATAACCAATTTTCAGCGCAAACTGGGGCAAATTCATTCTCCTACTGCTGGTTTCTGTTCATTAATGATTGTACTTATCTGATTCTGGTTATCTTGAAAAAAGGACACTAAGATAGAATGCATCTCTTGTGGGTTTTTGCTCGTAACCCAATGATACTTCTGATTTTCAAAATTATCCCCCCAATTAAGTTCTAGTTTTTGTTTATCTGATTCACTAATCAAATCGGCCTTGCTGAGAAGTAAAAGCATTGGTAAATCAGGAAACTCATCTGATATTTGACGTAACAGATTGAACTGGGCAGTGATTGCCTCTTCCTGAGTGAAATCCAACATGAAGATTAATGCTGTTGCTAATGTTTTTATTGCTGCTAAAGCTTTTAATTCAATATCGTTTCTTTCATCAAGAGATCGATCTAAAATCCCAGGAGTATCTACTATTTGTGTGTGTATATACGCCAAAGGGGTTGAATGTGAAGAAGAAGCGAAAACTGGTATTTCAAGATCGCCTAGCGTAGCCTCTTTTGTTGTAAATGGATAGATTCCTATTTCTGGTTCAGCAGACGTTACTCCAGTTACAAGTGAACTTTTACCAACATTAGGATAACCTGCAATGCAAAAAGTTGGTTGTTCCAAATCGATCCCTGGCATCACCCGCATTTTTTGTCTAATTGACTCAAGGAACTTCAATCGTGTATCGAGTTTATCGATAACGGAACACATTCTTCCAAACGCAGCTCTACGGATATATTTTGCCTCTAGAAGGTTTCTAGAGTGCCATACTTTTCCGATATACTCACGTTTGATTTTCCAGATAACATTTGCGGAACCAGATATCGATCCAAGGGTTTGGCGTGTTTTATCAACGCCAAAAATGATATCCAGTGTATCAACATAAAAACCTGAAATATCTTCCTCGTTAAGACTCGGAAAATCCTCTACAATACGAAATAAACGTTCTCTCAACTCTTTTGAGAGAAGTTCAATACGAGCAGCTTCTTTTTTACGTGCTTTTTTTATATGGGGAATTTTTTCTGATGTTGTTCCACGAATTGATGTTTTCATAACATTTTTTTTCGAAATTGTATTCAGTTCTTCGGCAGTTAAAATTGGAATAATAGACCTGAATGGATTCGAAGAAGGCATATATGTCACCATAGTTGGTATTTTTTGTTAATGAGATATCATTCCCTTTAATCAGTTTGTTGATTAAGTTGTTGGATGCGTTCTACGCCATCTATACTCGCAATAATTTTGAACACACTAGTAGGTACTAAATGTTCCCATTTTTTATTTTCTATCATTAATTGCCTAATATGTGACCCTTTATACACAGTTCTTTTCACAATATTTGGGGATTCCACTTCAAACCCTGATTCTGAGAAAAGTCGTCGAATGAGGCTATTATTTGTGAATACTATTGAAAATGATGGACAAAAACTTTGTACGTGATTAACCCATACAGGATTACGGTAAATATCATAAATCGGAACTAGATAAATGTTTTCTAATGGAATCTTTTCTGATTGTAACGATTGATGAATCATTAAAAGTCGTTCACCTGCTGTGAAAGGATTAGATAATGTATGTGATTGTTGTGCACTTCCTATAGCAATGATTAATTCGTCTACCCTATCTAAAATGAATTTTATGCTTTCTAAATGACCCAAATGAAATGGACTGTATCTTCCTACAAATATTCCTCTTTTCATTTATATTAAAACCCCTGTTTGTTATTTTTGAATGTTCGAGTTTGTTTTATCTTAGTAAGTGAAGTTTTTCCTGATTTAACCGAAATTGCTTCTTCTAGTGTAATTTCACCAATAGCTACTAACTTGGCAAGTTCTGAGTCTATTGTAAGGTTTCCTGACTTCTCTCTACTCCAGTTTTGAATTTGTTTTACTCGACCTTCAGGAATGGTATTTCTTACCATATGAGATCTTGGTTTCCCATTTCTAAATCCTATTACTATGGCTGCTTTTTCGTCTGTACTCAATAACCTTTGAGTATTCAGCTCACCAGTGTTCGAATCAGCTTCTGGTACAATTTCCATCTGAATATAAGTAAATTCTTCATATGCATCAAATATTTTATTAAAAATCACTCTTGAGATTGAGGGTGGTTGATCACCAATTTTTATACAAACATTTTCAGAAGGAAAAGATAACAAATTAGTTTGAACCACGTTAATTAGCTGTTCGAGACCCACAGTTTTAGCTGATAGAACCATTCCATCACATATTGCAGCAATACCAATGTGCTTACCTGGATCAATCCCAATAATCATTTTTTGAAATTTAGGACCATAATTTCTCGATATCAATCCAATTATTTTTGGAATTGTTTCTGTATTAAGATCTTCATAAGTAAGGTAAAGAATACGGCTATTTTTATTATTTTTATCTCTCTCAGAAGTCGATACAACGATATCATACTTATCTTCTGAAATTTGCTGAGATTCATGAAAAAAATTTATTTTTATGGTTGAATTCTGACTTAGCTTCAAAATTTTATTATAGAAACGCATATTATTTGTTTTCACTGCTATAGAAGCCAAACAGAGACATCCAATAAGAATTGTCGTATTGATAATACAGATAACTATTATATGAAATATACTTTTACTGATATTGATATAATCGCATTATATTGAATTTTCAGTTTTGTTTAACATATCTCTCCACCAGCAAAAACAACACTATTTCTCTATTCCTCCGAAATTTAATTCCGAAAATAGGAAAACTATTCTTAAACCTAAAAAATCGGGTTTTGGTTACTTGGTAGGGGGCCTTATTGTTGTTTTTGATCCAATTAATGATACATATTACTAATATTGCCTAAAACAAAGCCTTCATTGATTCAAAATGATAGGTTTATTCCTTAAAGAGATATGAAAATCTCTTCCAATGAAGTGTTTCCATTGAATGAGACTTTTAACTCACTTTTTCAAGAAAGAAACAAAGTAGTTCATATTTTTGGTACCCCAGGTACTTTTAAGACAGCTTTTCTTGTAGAAATTATAATACATATGCTAGAAAAGAGTAAAAATCAGATCTATTTGCTTGATGTTGGTGGAAATTTCCCCTACACAAAGCTTGAACCAGTGAAAAACTTACTCACAAATCTCATCGTTTTCCAGCCTAAAACCCTTCAGGAAGAACTGATTACCCTTGACGACCTAGAAGTAAACAAGGTCGATAAAGATACAATTATTCTCATCGATGATGTCTTTAGACGTGTAAACCCTGATATAAAGGATGATAACCATTATGAGTCGTATATCCTTGCGCAAATTGCATCTATTTCCTACACAGTTGATTTTCCAATATTCTTAACAAATGAAGGGCGTGTCTATGATGATAATGTTTATCCTCTCAGGCAATCGCTTACAGAATATTATTTTGATGAGCACTTACTATTTGAAAATGTTCCAAAACAGAATAAAATTCGTATAAAAAAGCGTACAAACAATAGTTACACATTATTTACCGAATTACAAATAGCTAAATCAGGATTAATCTCAGGGTTATTTTAATGGTGATTTTATATCCGTCGTACCTGTTTCAACATCTCTTGATGAGTGATACGGAAAAAGGTGGGTCTGCCATGAGCACATATATTTGGATTTTCTGTTTTTGCTAGTTGTGAAAGTAAATCTTTTGTCTGTTGAAAAGATAAAGTATCTCCTGATCGATATGAAGCGTGACAGGCAACCACACTCAAAATTTTAGTTATTTCATCTTTATAAATGGACAAATTCACTTTTTCATCAAGTAATTCAAAGAATTTTTTTATATCTTCGTTCGCAAGAATTTTAGGTATGGCATGAATTTCAAGATAATTTACTTTATCTTTTGGAACTCTAATGTCAAAACCCAATCGTGTGAGCATGGAAATATATTGAGTGTCAACATACTTGGATCGGATTTTATATGGGTGTAACAAAGTCTGAACAGGTACTTTCCCTATCTTATGTAAATGAATTAACCTTTCAAGATTGACCCTTTCATGTGAAGCATGAAAATCTAGTATTATCAGATCATTTGTTGAAATATCTTCTAATAGAATGAACTCTTTACTTAATGATCCTCGATATTTCACATCGGCACCAATCAGATCTAATGTGTCAACTTTATGAATTAACTCTTTAGTAGTCTGTTGAGTGATTTTCTGTTTAAAGAACCCTATTTCAGAGGGTTCAATATCAGGATGAAGTTTAATTTGGGAACTGGCCTTAAAATTTTTATCAGTTACCGGAACAGATGATTGTGATGCATCCTTTGGATAATCAAGTCTCGTGTGTCTTTTTTTGATACTAGAGGGTGTGAATTTTGGAACAATATCATGTGTTTTCAAACAATGAGTAACAGCAGAGCTCAAAGCAATCTGAATTTTCTTCTCATCAAAAAATAGAACTTCCCTTTTTTGGGGATGAATATTGATATCAAACTCTTCAGGATTGACTTCCAAGTAAATAAAGACACAGGGAAACTCACTTTTCATCAAATAGCTTCCGTACCCCTCCTCAACTGATTCTTGAAGGAGTTTTGAGAATAATCTTCTACCATTTAGATAGAAAAACTGATATTTACGATTTTTTTTGTGACTTCCTGGCCTACTGATATAACCCTCTATCGAAATATTTTCTCGACCTACTATACCCAGATCTAGCAAGGATTGGGTTAGTTCAGTACCAAAGATCTTTCGAATTGGGGATAAGTATTCATCTGATCTAAGGGTATGAATAACTTCTTTCCCATCAGCAGAAAAAATAAAAGAAATTTCGGGATGAGCAACCGCGTATTGAGCAACTACATCTTGAACATATCCTTGTTCAATGTTGGCTTTTTTTAGAAACTTTCTACGGACAATAAAATTGAAAAAAAGGTCTTGAACACGAATGATTGTACCAGGTGCACCAAGAACTCCTTCCGTAACAACAATATTATCAACATCTCCCATAACACCAATTTTAGTAGCTATTTCTTCATCAACAGTCCTACTAATCATAGAAAACCTAGATACAGATGCAATAGAATAAAGAGCCTCTCCACGAAAACCCATAGTATTTATCTTTGACAGATCCTCTTCTTTGCTGATTTTACTTGTAGTGTGACGTTTTACTGCGAGTTGAATATCTGTTGATCGAATCCCTTTTCCATTATCCCGAATTTCGATGAGATCTTTACCTCCCTTTTTAATTATTACTGTTATCTCTGATGATCCTGCATCAATTGCATTCTCAAGGAGTTCCTTAACAACGGAAGCTGGCCGTTCAATGACTTCTCCTGCCGCAATTTTACTGATTAAAAGAGGATCAAGGATTTTTATAGACGACATGGATATTTACTCCTGTATTTTCGATTCTAATTCTTTCATCGCTTTTACAAGATCCCCAAGCTGTTGAAGCGCTTCAATCGGAGTTTTAAAATTGATATCAATTCCCGAGTAGTTTCTCAGAAAAGCTAATATCGTTAGTTTAAGGTCTTTAAGCTCTGTAAGATATTTCTGATGATTAATATTTGTAGATAAAGCTTCAGCTAAAGAGAGTTGCCTTGGTGAACCTTTTTTATGATTCATTCCTTTAATTTTAGGTACACCATCTGAAATTGATTCTAAGTGTAGTAGTTTTTTTTGTGCTTCTAAAATTACAGTTTGGGGAACACCTGCCATCTTTGCGACACTGATTCCAAACGAGTGATCAGTAGCCCCCTCTTTTAGCTTGTATAGCAACATTAGCTTCCCGTTGCGTTCTCTAGCTGTGAGATGAAAATTCTTCACCCTTTGATAGGATTCATCTAGTTCACTCAATTGATGATAATGAGTCGCAAATAAGGTTCTACACTCAATAGTAGAGACTATATGCTCTGCTATTGCCCACGCAAGAGATAAACCATCGTAAGTACTTGTTCCTCTTCCTACTTCATCCAGAATTATCAATGATTTACTCGTGGCATTATTCAAAATGTGAGCTGTTTCAAGCATTTCCAACATGAAGGTAGATTGGCCAAAAGCTAGACGATCAAACGCTCCTACTCTCGTGAATATTTTGTCAACTATTCCAAATTTGCAAACTTTTGCTGGTACCCAAGAACCTGTCTGTGCCATTAATATTATTAAAGCAACCTGTCGAATCAAAGTTGATTTGCCAGACATGTTTGGTCCAGTAATAATATGAAGCTCTCCATCCTTCAAATTCACAGTATTATGAATAAAACCAGTATCACTTTGAATTTGTTCTACTACAGCATGCCTTCCTTCCTCAATAAGAATATTAGACTCTTCAGTTATATCAGGCTTGCAATAATTATTTTTCAACGCAATAGAAGCATAACAGGCTAAAATATCTAACTCTGCAAGCATTTCAGAAAAAGTTGCAACTGATGAAAGTTTCTCCGATATTTTCTCGCGTGTCTCGCAAAAAATTGTGTATTCCAATTCCATTAGTTTTTCGTCGAGATTGAGAATTTTTTCTTCGATAGCCTTCAATCTTGGTGTTATAAAACGCTCTGCATTAACTAATGTTTGTCGTCTAGTATAATCATCAGGAACAGCCTGTTCACCAGCATCTCGGAGTTGTGCCTTTGTAACTTCGAAATAATAGCCATGTACTGAATTGTATCCTAATTTGATATTAAAAGACGTACGTTCTTGTTCATCAGACTCAATTTCTTGGAGAATTGTCTTCTGGTTCTTTTTTAAGTCGTAATATTCCTTTAATTGTAAATTAACATTAGGATTAATTATTCCTCCCTCAGTAATTTTGACTGGTGGAGATTCTTGAATTGATCTTGATATTAATTCTTCAATTTCAACTAAAATTGAGATATCAAAGGTTGATATTTTCATAAAAATCTCGGATTGGAAGTTTTGATCAATTATGAATTGTCTTAGTTCAATACTAACCTTCAAGGAATTTTTTAGAGAGAGCAGATCACGTCCATTAACAGACTTATATTTAATTTTGGAAATCAGTCGTTGAAAATCAGATAAGGAGCTTAAAAGGTTTGAAATATGATCAAGACTTTCAGAATTTTTGATTAATGAATCGACCGAATCTAGACGTGCATTAATAATTTTGATATTTCTTAATGGTTGTAATAACCATCTTCTTAATAATCGAGCTCCCATATTTGTAGTAATATCTGAATAAATTGATAAGAGACTACCCTCTACTCGACCATCGAATGCATTTCCAATAATCTCGAGATTTCGTTGGGTATTCGAATCTAATACAAGATAATCTTGATCATCGAGGAGTCTAAGATTCATCAGATTCTTTGGAAATTCTGCTTTTAACATTGAAAGATGGGAAATCACTGCACCTGCAGCACGAATTCCCTCATTCATTGATTCACAACCAAATCCACTCAAAGATTTCACTTCAAAGTGATCCATTAGCCGTTGTTTTGCAGTATCTGCATTATAAAGAGTTTCATTGACTGGATTAATCATTGATTGTGAAGATATTTGAATAAATTCTTCTATAGACTCATGAATTGATCCTTTTGATATTGTATCAGGAAAAATTACTTCTTTGGGTTTGAAACGTGTAAATTCATCTTTAAATCGTTTCAAACAGTTTTCATTAAACTCTGAAACTAGAAACTCTCCAGTAGAAATATCGACTAATGATATACCGATAATCTTCCTTTTTTCATTTATCACGTAACTCAAAAGGAAATTGTTTGTGGTATCATCGAGAATTGAAGTTTCATAGACCGTTCCAGGGGTAACTACACGAGTTACTCCTCTCTTAACTATTCTACCAGAAGGAAGATTCTTAGCATCCTCTAATTGGTCAACTATTGCTACTTTATGCCCTAAATTTATCAATTTTTTTAGGTATATATCAATAGACTTTACAGGGACACCTGCTAACGGAATTCTATTCCCATCTGGATCAAAACCTTTAGAAGTGAGGGTGATATTCAATTTTTTTGAAACTACCTTTGCATCTTCATAAAAAACTTCGTAAAAATCGCCTAACTGAAAAAAAACTATCGTATCAGGATATTTATTTTTAATATCCTCATACTGAATCATGGCTTTAGTTTTTCGATTTGATTTAGATGTCATAGGTTTCATTTCGCACCTAGTGTTGAACTACTGAAATTTATTAGGATGGAAAATATTTAATCCTAATTATTAAATCTTGCGTCTGTTAAGTGTAATTAACTCTCATCAGCAAAGATTTCCTTGAGAAGATATTCAGGTTATCTCTTTATGACATTTACTTACACATGCTCATCAATACATGACTTATAACATTCCTCAATGAAAAATATTGACAATCAGGGGGTATCATAAAAATTAACAACTGCGGGGGTTTCCCAGTCAGGTCAAAGGAGCTAGGTTCAGGTCCTAGTCGTGTAGACGTTCGTGAGTTCAAATCTCACCCCCCCGCACTTCCATCAAACATAAAAAGCCGAGGTAGCCAAGCGGTACGGCGCCAGACTCGAGTGAAAAAGAGTAAACGAGAGATCTGGTGTGCTCTGCACCCGTGGGTTCAAGATATAGAACAAAACTGTTTTAAGTGAAATTCCCACCCTCGGCGCTCCTAATTACTTATGAATCCTAGAATTCCACAATTGACCTTAGACCTCCAAGGTAACACAAATAAGGAGTATTCAGAGAAGCTTTCTTTTGCATATACAGATGAGAATCTTGATTAAGTTAAGGAATTATCACAAAACTCTCCGAAAAAAAGCCTAGAGCAGAATTCCTTTTCTTCAGAATTAAAAAATGTTTATAAGAAATTAATTATATTTTCTAATACTAATATAGGTGACGTGTGTGGATATCGAAAAAGCGATTTCAGAAATTCAAGAGAAATTCGGCGTTGTAGGCCGAGAACCAATACTTCGAAAATTAATCCTTGGTAAGATGGCTGAAAAACATATAATAATTGAGGGACCGGTGGGAGTAGGAAAAACAACACTGGCTCATGCAGTGGCTGCTTATTTTGATCAAGGATTTATTCGAATAGATGGAGACGAACGATACACAGAAAGCAAATTAGTAGGACACTTTGAGCCTCCTCTGGTAGTAGAAAAAGGATGGATATGGGATGCATTTGTACCAGGGCCATTAACACTTGCACTGAAGAATGGTTCAATTTTATTTATCAATGAAGCTAATCGACTTATAGAAGGGACACAAAACGTTCTTCTACCTACAATGGACGAAGGAATGCTCATTTTACCAAAATTAGGGGTAATAAAAGCCAGTGAAGGATTCTTAGTGGTAGCTACCCAAAATCCAGAGTCATACATTGGAACTACTGTGCTCTCAGAAGCACTAAAAGACCGATTTGTATGGATTAAGTTAGAACATCAAGGGTATGAACAAGAGCTAGATATAGTTAAACAAAAAGCGAGTATTGACGAGAAAGACATGTTGATCGCTGAAACAGCCACTAAGATTACACGAGCAACCCGAAATCATCCAGATATCAGAAGAGGATCCTCCATTCGAGGAGCAATTGATTTAGCAAAAATTTTGAGCTTAGTAAATAGCTTAACCCTCGAAACGGTCTCAGAACTATCTATTATGACTATTGCAACAAAAATTGAATTAGAAGACGGAGTAGAAAGACCCATAGAAGAAATTATTCATGAGATAGTCGAAGCTATCCTCTCTGGAGAAGAAGACCGTTTTTTATAAGGAGATCCCGGGAAGCAGCTCGGGAGTATAAGAAAAATATTCGGCTCTTCGGCAGGCTAAATATGGAAGATCTGGCTGACGCCGCAATTGCTGCTGGAGATTCTCTACCCAAACTCGACAAATTAGACATAGCAAGTTTAGAGCGATTAACAGAATCTGCAATTGAGCATGAAAACTTACCTGCTTTAATGTCATTAGCAAAAATCAATAAATACGCGGTTTCTAACACATTAAATCCTGATCGTTTGGTATCACTTGGAAGAGTAGCTGGATCAGGAGGAATGTATACACCCAGATTATTTTTTGTAATGCGAGGTGTACTGGATAAGAAACGTAGAAAAATTCTGAAACGGTTAACCCGTACTTCCATTCTAAAACTTTCATTACGAATAGCTTCAGAAGGTCTCCGAGGAGATTTACCTGTTAGAGGAGAATTTCATCCCGATTCTGATTTCGATTTAGAATCAACAATGGATCAAATATTAGAAAAGTATCCAGATGGCATGCCTGTTCTTCGATCATCAGATATCGTAGGTATTGAACGACGTGAAAGAAAGAAAAACGGTGTATTAATTCTTGATGCCAGTGGTTCTATGATGGGAGAACGAAATATCAACGCTGCTCTATCAGCTGCTGTAATGGCTTATTCTATGAGAAAAGATCAGTTTGCTGTTGTAGCCTTTAATACAAAGGGTTTTCTCATCAAAGGAATCAGAGATGAACTCAAGATAGAAGATATTATGGATAAAATCCTTGATTTAGAAGCAGTAGGATATACCAATATAGAAGATGGGCTAAGGTTAGGAGCAATTCAAATTAAAAACATGAAAACAAGATTCAAATGGGCAATACTACTTACAGATGGGGCATATAACAAAGGTGAGGACCCACGTTATCTATGTCGTCAATTTGAGAAATTACACGTAATTAGTCTCCCTTCGAATAAAAAATGGGGCGAACGTGTCTGCAAAGACCTAGCTCGCCTTGGAGGCGGGCGATTCGTTATTGTTCGCAACTATCAAGAGGTTCCCAGAGCTTTAATGAAAATTCTGCGTAGTCCTTGGTAAGATCATTCATGATTCTTCGAATCTAAAAGTTTTCTTAAACGATCAGGATAATTTGTTAGGATGCCATCTGCTCCAATATCAATTGCTTGTTGCATATGGACAGGTTCGTCTGCGTAGAAGTAAAAAACTTGTATATCATTTGTATGACAATCCTGAATAAATTGCTGAGTTAATGCAGACTTCCGAATCTGTGCTGTATGGAGTTCTAAATCTATTAACATCTTGAAGTAATTATTTTTATCTCGTTCTTTCTGCAATAGAGCAAGATTAACAGAAGAGCAAAGGGTTTGAATTCTGGTAATGTTTTCAGGATAGCGGGCTGTAATTATCGTTTTATGTTCTCTATTATTTTGTCGAATGATCTTAACAATAGATCGTTCAAACCAATCAGACTCAGAATCATAAAATTTTAATTCAAGATTAATTAGTATAGAAGAGGGTAAAAATTTCAGAACTTCTGTTAGAGTAGGGATTTTTTGTCCCTGGAACTGTGAATTAAACCAACTTCCTGCATCTAATGATCGTAGATACTTGAAATTTAACTCAGAGATTCGTCCATGACCATTAGTAGTTCGTTCAATGTTTTTACGATCGTGAAATACCAGTAGACGGTGATCAATTGTAGGTTGAACGTCAAATTCTATCATATCTGCATAAAGAATTCCTTGTTTGAAACAAGCGATAGTATTTTCTGGTGCTAATCCTGCTCCACCACGATGAGCAATATTCAGAACCATATATAGCATCCCAATGAAGTAAATGTGTATTTTCAAACAATCTTGTCAATGACTATTAAGTTTCTCATATGGTAAGATAGATTTGAGTATACAATTTTGAAGTAAAAACTTAGAAGAAAGCTTGTTTTTAGGTAATCGATAGGGTTTATGAAAATGGAAAGTAAATATTTCGATGAAAAGGGTTCAATGAACACTGATCAAACACTTAAGCTAGCAAAAGAAGCATCAATCTTATTTAATATAAATACAATTGTAGTAGCTAGCACGAAAGGAGAATCTGCTTTGAAAGCAGTTAAGGTTTTTGACAGTACAAGATATCGTTTGATTATAGTCAAACATCAAGATGGATTTAGAGGCGAAGGTAATGAATTTTCAGAAGAGATTCATAATCAGATATTAAATCAGCGACCTTATACCCTCTTTCATGTAGGAACGCATGCTCTAGCTGGACTCGAAAGAACATTTAGGATTGCCGAAGTTTCTCAAACAATGTTACCTATCGAAATTATTGCTATGACATTACGTCGATGTTTCGGTGATGGCACAAAAGTATCGTTAGAGATGGCATTAATGATTTCAGATTCAGGTTTAATTAAGGATATGTCAAAAGATATTATTTGTATTGCTGGAACTGGAAAAGGACTTGATACAGCTTGGATTGTCACTCCTGCCTATAGTAATCAGTTATTTAAACTTAAAATGAAGATTCTTATCTGTAAACCAAAAAATTTCTAATTTAGTTGACTGAAAACGTTATTTACTAAACAAAAAAGGGTGTAAAAAATCAGAGAAGAGATTAAGTGATTTGTTGTAATTTAATCATTAACCATGAAAATGTAAGAAAATTACAATGAATTGACATACAGGCCTTCATTTCCATTGGAATATCTCCAGCTAGCTATGCATCTTTCCGACCTTCCCTTTTCTTCCTTTATCATCGACAAAAATTTTTTTTGTTGGAAAAATTCTGTTTCTTCCTTTATTTCCCAAGTAGTACCTCTTAGAACTGAAATTTCATGAAATATGTTTCTTTAAATAGTCGTACTATCATGTTATGCTCCTATATATAGCTATATGGTAAGAACTATTATTATTATTATACGGGAGTTCGACAGGCAATTATTGGGTGGGTCGGTATCTATCATGATATGAAATCATTTTTCAACCTTTTTAGCATATCTTACCATATCATTTTTTAATCCAATCAATGAAGTTTTATTTTTGCAACCAGGGATTTTCAGAGTATAATGATGAATATCCTCCCTTAAAAAAACTTAATCTGTTATAAAATACTTCTTTCCTTCTTAAATTAAACACTATTAAAATATTATCAGAAATAAGTTCCAGATCTGATTCCTTGTTGTCTAATAATTATGATTTGCAGGTAACGTTGGCTTAATAAAGTGAAAAAGATCTTAGGAAGCCTATCATTTAACAAGCTTGATGGATTTACATCAGCAAAAACAACCATTGGAAGCTGGTAATCAAAAACCCATTGATTATTTTGCCTATTTCAGCCTAGTTAACAAAAAATGTTCATCTGGTAATTAATTATGAAACAACGTAGGTATATGATTTCATCCCTTTTGATTTTGGTACTTATTATAGTGCAAACTCCATTGTTTTCAACTATAGGAGTTTTTAAAGAACAAAATTTTAATTTACGATGGACAAAAATTTCCCTCTCTAAATCTAAAGTAACTCCATCGGGATCATTGGAACTATTATTTCCATCTAAATACCACAACCTATCAGAGCTTTATACTGAACTAAACCATTTCAATGAATCAATTCCTAATCTTATCGATTATACATCTATTGGACTATCCTATGAGAATAATACTATCCCACTTATCATTCTCACCAATGAGAACATCGAAGAGAGCTTAAAAGGGAAAACCTATTGGGTAGCACATCATCACGCCCGAGAGCAAATTTCAATTGAACATTCGATCCGCACGATCAGAGATTTAGTGAATGGATATAATACACTTGATCAGAATATCGGTAAGTTGCTGGATCAAACAATCATTTACTTTATTGTTACTTTAAATCCTGATAGTCTTGATTATGTTTTATACAACGATCCTTGGCAGCGTAAGAACATGAGGCCTATTGATGACGATAATGACGGAAAAATTGATGAAGACGGTCCTAATGACATAAATGATGATGGTTTTATCTCTATTTATTCAGCTGCTTATGATAGTGGAGGTTGGGAACTTTGGTATGAAGGAGATGATGAGGATGAGGATGGAGAGATAAATGAAGATTCTGGTGGAGGAGTTGATCTTAATCGCAATTACCCTATCCATTGGAATGATAGCTCCTGCGATAGTGGATGCACTAGTAATACGTTAGATGAGGATTACCAAGGAACATCTCCTCTTTCAGAAAAAGAAACGAAGGCTTTAGTTGACTTTGTGATCCAACATAACTTCACACACGCTACAAGTTTACATTCTGGAACAACCAAACCTTTACTTGGATGGGAATATACCAATGAGAAACAGTTTGAAGAGTTACTTTATCAAGAAATGTTAAGTTATTGGGAAGCTAGTAATTTACTTCCTATTGAATTTTTTGATCCTACTAATACTGATGTTGATTACACTGTCGCTGGTGGTTGGAGTGATTGGAGTTATGTAACTCAACATACTATTTCTCTTACTTTAGAAATTTATAAATCTACAGGATCGAATGATTGGCGTTTTTTCAACTATAATGGTACACATGAAATATATGAGAGTGATGTAGTATTTTATGATCCTCCTGAATACGAAATTGAAAATGTACACCGTGGTCTTTACGATTTTGAAGAACAATGGTTATCATTAACTCCAACTATAGAAGTAGAGAAAACTAAATTTATCAAATCAGATGGAGAGCATAAAGTGGACATCTATCTCAAATCTGGATCAAAATTTTTTAACACAACTGATAATGCGAAAATAATGGTTGAAGCCTCGGCGGATATTATAACAGATTATCCTGAATTTGTAGGTACCCTTTTTCCGACTGAAAGTACAATCCTTTCAGTTTCATTATCTGAAGAGATTCCAGACGAATTTACTCTTAACGTAAATGTAACCTCACAATACGCTTCTGATTTGCAGTTGGGAATCAATGTAACAGCTAGTACCTTTAAATCAACTCCTGGTTTTAACAGTATACTCACCTTGGCTACAATTCTATTTGTTCTGCCTATTGTCAGAAAGAGAAGAGAATATGATTGAATAGACTGTTCTCCCCAGTTATTACGCAGCAAGAAAGAAAATTTGTACATATTATAGTTAAAATAGTAATATAACAGATCAGATTTGGTATTCAAATGCATTTAGTTTTAATACGACATGGAGAAAGCATTTCTAATGCTAAAAAACAACTGCAAGGACATTATGATTCACCACTTTCTGAGAAGGGAATATCCCAAGCCCAGAAATTAAATAGAGTTTTTAAGCAACTTAATTATAATTTTACAAAGGTATACTCCTCCGATCTTCAACGAGCTGCACACACAGCTAAAATTATAACTCAGGATTTAAACAGTCCAGAAATCATTTTCTCACCCCTATTACGAGAACTGGATTTAGGAATTTTGGCAAAAAGATATGATCATTCTCTGTCCGAACTAGAAAAGGCTAAGTTAGCGACACTCTGGGTAGATTATAGCTCAAGAATAGAGGGTGGTGAAAGTATTCATCAGCTTATTAATCGAAATCGATTGATTTTAAAAAAGATTTTATCTGAGGAAGGCATTGATGGAAGGATTTTGGTAATTTCGCATGGAGGAGTTATTTATACTATTTTGTGTCGAATTTTGATGTTTAAAATTAACATAGACGAATGGTTGAAGAATTGCCAAATAAATGAACTACAATATAATCATCAAACTGGTAGAATGAAATTAGTTAAACTTAATGGTGATCGGCTTAGAGTTCTTCAAGAAACCGAAAACAGGATTTAATTAAAAGATTATGATATAAATTATTCAGAAATTGTTCTATAAAAAACTTTTGGTCTTCCCTTCTTTGTAACCGGTGGTGAATACTTGAATACCATTTTTTTAACCATTAATCTCATCAATGCATCAGAGATAGTAGTTCGTGCTATTCCAGTTTTATCACAAAGCTGCATTCGAGTTGCTGGTTGATTCTCTCTTAAAATGTTAAAAATAGTTAAATCAGTTTTATTTGTAATAATACTTTTTGTATCTTCTGGATGAACTGGGTCAATTAACCCTTTTTTTGAATCCAATACTAGTGGCTCATCCAAATATCGACTCATATCTTATCGCCTGTGTAATATTTTTGTTCTTTGACTATATTAGTCGTTGTGGATATTTAAAACTTTCAGTATCAGCTACATTCCTTCAATTGTGCGTTCTGAAATTCCTATATTTTACGATCGACAATATTGTTATAGAGCACTCACTGAATAGGAGATTAATCTTGTTTCCTGTTTCACACTACGATTTGCATTTTTTTTGCGAACCTATAGTTGTATTCACATTTCTGGTTGTTTTTCTGATAATTCTTTCACTCGAAATGAAGGTTTAATTGTTCTTTAATTTGATCAATTGTAGATTGAAGATTTTTAATGAATTATTTTCCATCTTATAATCTCTTATTTATTTTATTTCTTATTTTATATGTGAAAATTCTATATTTTTATTTTTTATAACAAATTCACTATAGCTTCACTCACCCCTCTTTTTCTACTGGAAATTTTTTATTCTCACCATTTTTTTTACTTTAACGTTTCACAACTGTATATCTACTTTTCGTCATGATGTTTTGATTTAAGATGTTTATTCTTTATTTTTTTAGTTCTCTTTAATTTTTTTCTTTTTTTCTTTGATTAAAATCTTTTTTTTCTAGTTATAATTCATTATATTGCATTCACAACTATTTATGTGAATCTCCTTTCACTTGTGAATTCTGTTTCACTTGCGAAAGCTTCTTTTCTTAATTCTTTGTTAAAATTAATTAATGTATTAT
>JAEOSP010000207.1 GCA_016840305.1 Candidatus Hodarchaeota archaeon | reverse complement strand
GTGCTTCAATACTATTGATCATGCCCTTGATTTTTTTGAAAAGAAGGGATTGTCAATTAAGAATAAAGAGGAAACAGTGGAAGTATTGAAGCAATATTCGAGTGTCACTGAAGAAGGAATCGAAATCACTGTTATAGATCAAATATTCATTGCTTCCAAGCAATTATATACTAATAATCACGAATAAGAACAGTCAGAATTTGCCTTACTGATATTTGAGAGCTGCCACTCATCCAATTTTTCTAATAGGCAAATATAAGCCTATATTCCATGTAGGCAAATCGTTTTTTTGTATGAAGTTATCTATTTCTTTTTTTTCTGCTATATGTTTTTCAAGCCATTGAACATTGATGTCACGTTCGTACATGTTTTCTTTCATCCATAGTTCTACCGCTGAGTGAAATACATTCCAACCTTGGCTAGAAAGGAAATCAATAAATGACATTTCTGTGGTAGCAAATAAACCGCCTTTGAACTCTTTAATTTTGATTTCATCATCGCCTTCAACATCATCATCTAAGGGCAGCCACACTTCGTATCCATATACGGGATTATTTTCAGTAGAAATCGGGTTGTTAAATCCAAAGAAATGGTACTTCACATCTTTGCTTACAAGATTCTTTTCCTGCGCCCATTTGATTAATTCTTTGAAGGCATTCAATTCTGGGTTTTCACCAACATACTGGAAAGAGGCTACTCTCATTGGGTTAAGTTCAATTCGTTTGATCTCCATTCTTAATCCACCTTTTATGCTTCTTAATCCCATATAGGAATTCCTGTATTAAAATGATGAGAGAGGGGGCTAGAAATGATCCAAATGAGTTCAGTACTTTGATCGGCCACCAGAGATACTATAAGCTTGACGTGTTATAAAGCTAGCTGCATCTGAAACTAAAAATTTAACTAGGTCAGCAACCTCCTCAGGTGTTCCAAGTCTACCTTTCGGGATTTTTTCTGTTAAGAATTTAATCTGCTCTTCTCCCATACCTAATGTCAGTTCTGTTCCGATCAAGGCAGGACAAATACAATTCACATTTATTCCTTTCTTGACAACCTCTTCTGCCAAAGATTTTGTAAAGCCAATAATTCCTGATTTAGCAGCGCAATAAGCGGTCATGTTAGCATTACCTTCTTTACCAGCAATGCTAGATATGTTGACAATTTTTCCATATCCCTTCTCTAACATATGAGGGATAACTGCCTGAGAACAGAGGAATGTTCCTTTCAAATCAACATTTATGACTCGATCCCAATCTTCCTCGCTTAAATTTTGAACTGGTACCATCGGACCAGAGATCCCGGCATTATTTACAAGAAGATCGATTTTTCCATATTTTTCTAATGTGAGCTTTATCATATGCTCTACAGCGTTTTTGTTAGAAACATCAGCGAGAATTGCAATTGCGTCCCCACCTTTGGATTCTATCTCTTTAACGACTTCTTTTGCATTTTCTTCTACAATATCGTTAATTACTAATTTCGCTCCATCTTTAGCTAAGTTTAGGGCTATCGCACGACCAATTCCCATTCCAGCACCTGTGACTATAGCGACTTTATCAGAAAGATCTACTTTGAGCAATAAATTCACCTCTTTGTCAGATTGTACCTTCTATAATATATAGTTCACTTCAAACTGCTATACTGCTACACAAATATCCCGACTACAATAAGGATAAGCCCAATCACAGTTGAGAACAGCATTTGTTCACCCACAAGAAAATAGATGAAAACAAGCGATAAAAAGGGTGATAAGTAAATCAGATTACTTACACGTGCGGTTGTTTGTGAGAATTTTAAGGCTTTAAGCCAGATTACGAAAGTAATCCCCATTTCAAAGATACCAATATAAGTTGCTCCTAAAACCCCAATTGGGGAAACCATTACTGACGAAAAGATAAGGATTGCTATTAAAATAAAAATAAAACCAAATGTGAAGTTTAGGATCCTTACGATTATTTATAAAACAGCGGAATGGTTGATATAATTCCACGTTCTATGATAATCATCAATCTTTCCCTGAGAGGAAAGACCAGCCCTAAGGTTATCAGGCTGTACGCTCGTCACCGAGTCCAAAACATGCTTCATCAATACCGTTTTGCGCAGTATTTCAGCAGTCTTGAAGGAAGTTATCCCGCTATGCTCAAAGAGGTCATGGATTTGTGACCAGCTACGGTAAGGATTGCCCTGTTTCACACGGGGCT
>JAEOSP010000206.1 GCA_016840305.1 Candidatus Hodarchaeota archaeon | reverse complement strand
ATTATTCGATAACCAAGCGCTTCTGGAGTGTGATTCATTGAAAAGGCTAAAATTCTAATATTATCTTCTTCAAAAGGAGAGTCGGGTGAAATTTCATGAAAAGTTACTTTAAATGGAAGTGGTTTTGTAGCTTCGTTTTTATATAGTGCTCTAAAGAGTTGGTTAACCTGCTCTTCAATACCTGAAGGGCCAATAATTTTTAAAGGTTTCCTTCTCTTTGTTTGGAAGCTTAATTCCAGTAATAAATACGGAATACCGTTGATATGGTCTCCATGGAAATGAGAAATTATAATCCAGTCTATTGAAGAAGTTATGATTTTAGAAGATTTAAGTGTCTGTAAAGTGTGTGGACCGCAGTCGAGTAGTATTTTTTTTCCATCAATTGGGTATTCTACTAATATACCTGCACTTTTATTACCACCTGAGCTAAAGGCGTCCCCTATTCCAAGGAAAACAACTTTAGTATCAAGGTTTTTCATTGGTTCAATTTGGGTACCAACCGATTCTCCTTGCAATGCTCTTGGAAAATCCTGAAGACCTACAACCCAAGTTTTAGTTCCTTGATATGCTAGATCAATGATATTGCGTAATTTTCCTTCCATAGCACCTGTTACATCGAAGTTAGAAATTGAACCAGAGGATTGAAAGTTTAGTGGTTGGTTCAAATTATTAAAATATTCAATTGTCTTGTTACTAACCCGAATTCGACTAATTAATTCTGCATCGTCCTCATTTGGATCTTTTGTATAAATTCCTGTTTCTCTTCCCTCTACTCGAGTAATAAATATAGCTTTATTAATTTGATAATGAGTAAATCCTCTTGAAAGTGCACTTGGAATTAAATCTCCCGAGAAAACTTTCCATTCACCTTTTAATTCTAGTTGTTGATTGTTTGTATAACCAACATCTCCGTAGAAAACTGGAACTGAATCTGTATTTTGCAGGAGGGTCTCAAGTACTGACAGATCAGGGGCATCCACCCGACTTGTAGATGTATTATCTGTCGGATATCCCATCATTAGCTGATGCACAGGAAGAGATATTGCTTTAATGCCAGATTGTATTGCTAGTGAAACAACTAGTTGATTTTGGATTGCTACCGCAATTTTTATTATTGGAAATACACTCTCTAGATTTTTTTCTTGCTTTAGAAGATTTAATACTAGCGAATGTCCAATCGATCCAGCCCCATGAACTACTAAAACCTTTGTTGACGGATTTTTTTGGGTATAGGTACGTATATGACAAAAAATTTCCATTATTCTTTCTTTATTCAATAATTGGGAGATTGATCTTGTAAGATCTTCCATTGTTCCTTCATTGTACCTAAATCTATCAATGACTGAGAGATACTCCGTAATAATTTTCTTATTTCGCTTATGAGTGATGAGGCTACCACCCAATTTTATCAAGATTATATCTTTACTTTTCACAAAGAATCCTCTGAATATCTTTAACTATTATTTAGATGATATAAACTTCATTAATAAATCTAAGGTATTTTCAATATCTAAAATACGTACAGTTTCAAAATTTGTATGCGTATAGCGGCAGGGAATCCCTAGGGTGACCGTTGGTTGTCCTCGCATGAAAAAATGCATACCATCTGTATTATAATTCTTGAAGACGGCTTTTTGGTAAGGAATTTTGTTTTTTTTCGCGCAATTCTCAATAGTGGTTAAGAGAGGATATGAATAATGAACTGAAAAATCCTTAATGACTAAAATCGGTCCTGAACCAAGTCGTGTGGGTAAATAATCATTATGGGAGGAAGGTATATCTCCTGTCAAACCAACATCAAGGTTGATAACTGCATCAAAATCCGAATAATCAGATGCTTTCAAAGCACCTTTCATTCCAATTTCTTCCTGTACTGTTGAAATTAATGTTAATTTGGGTGAATGATCTAATTTCCTTATTGATTCTGCTAAAACTGTCTGAATGAGTGATCCTACCCGATTATCTAGTGAAGGTCCAACAATATTATCCTGAAACATCTGTAGTGGGGTATCAAATATAGCAGAAGTACCAATATCAATACCAAGGTTTTTTACTTCCTCTACTGAATTAACTCCAAGATCTATGAATAAATCATCAAATAGAATTGGTTCTTTCTTTCCTTCAATGCCTGCTAAATGCCCACTCCGCAAACCAAAATACCCACGTGGTTGTTGACCTTCTGTAAGAAATTTAATGGGGGTACCAGCTAGGAATCTCGCGTCAGGCGTTGTTGCAGCTGTATTAAATGACATTTTAAGGAAGCCATCAGAGAGAATTTGTTGAACAAGAAACCCAATGGTATCAGCATGGGATACGACAGCCAAATTTTGTCCATCTCCATCTATATGCCCATAAAGATTTCCAATTTTATCAATTTCTGTTTTAAAATCCACATGATCCCATTTGGATCGTAAAAATTTCTGTACAGCTTCTTCTCGCCCAACTGGTCCAGGTATATCAACTAGTTCCTGAAGAAGTGTGAAGATTTCATTTTCTTTTTCCAATTTGATAATCACCAGAACAGGCTCTTAGTAAATCAAGGAAATTTTGTAGGTTATACTTTCTGTAGCGTAAATTTATAATATTATTGAAAGTTTTTGTATCGAACACTGAGATTAGTATTGACCACCGATTTCAAAACCTTACCAAATTAAAATACCCCACATTTAAAGGAAATATGATTAAAATGAAAATAAAGAACATAATCGTTGTAATTATTCCAAGTACATTCACATGGTTATTGGCTTCATTATTATTATTAATTTACTCATTTGATATTCTTGCTTACATAGAAGGAACCGATTATAATCCATTTGAAGGGTGGGGTATTCTTATTCTTCTTGTATTATTACTTTTAGTAATTTTAGCTCTATATTTCACTGGTTCTTTATTGGATAAACATCCTGAGTACTTAAAAAGGGGATTATTGTTGGGAATGCTTGGTAGTTCTATTACAGCTATTTTCTTTGTCATTTCTATTAATGAAAGTCTTTTGATGATTATTTGTTTAATATCCTTATTATTCTTCTTCGCAATTCTCCTGACAAGTAGCGGTACTTTATTTGCTGGATTAACGGATGTACGATCCAGAGGGAGAATTTACTCGATTTCAATGTTTTCCTTCATTATTTTAGTCCTTATAAGTATAATTTTAGGCAAAGGATTGTCAAATAATTTTACTGCTCCTGACCCCTTTAGTATTAGTTGGGTTGTAATCTTGCCAGGTGTAGGGGTTCTCGGATTGGTATTAACTTTCTTTTTCTATCTTTTAGCTAAAGATTTAGATCATCCTTGGATTCCAGACTCGTGGCCAACATATTTTTCCAAAATTATTGGACGAAGGTCAGTTCAAGGATACTTAGGTACTCATTTCTTGTTATATTGCATGCTAGGTATTGCAATAGCTATTTTTCCTGAAATTGGAGCTGGTTTTAATATTCCTGTAAATTTTGATATCCCCGTAATCGGTCAATTAGATTTTAACATTGGGAAAGTGTTTTGGTTTGTAGTTTTACTCGGAGATCTATTACTAGTAGTTCCAGCTGGGATTATATCTGATAGAATTGGTCGTAAAAATCTAATTGTGCTTGCAATTTATGGAATTGTATTTTCTGCCTTAATATTAGGTTTGGAGAACTCTGGTGGAAGTTTTCTTGTTGCAGCGTTAACTATTGGATTCTCGTTCGCATTGATACACCCGACTTTAGACTCTTCTTTATGGGCTGATCTATCCCCAAGAGATGGATTAGGAAGGTATTTCGCCTTAGGGTTTATTTCACTTGCGATAGGGCTAGGAACAGGGTATGGTATTGGACATTGGATCTTCAAGGATTTTCTTGTTAATAATCTTGATTTTATAACCTACTTTTTAATAATTTTAGCCATCATTGCAGCATTTCCACTCTTTTGGATTTCTGACAGCTATAGTCCATTAGATTTTTCGCTTCTTATGGTAATTGAAGAAGGTGGATTACCGTTGTTCGATTATGTGTTCCAGAAGAAGTTGGATACCGATATCGAATTAACTTTGTTATCAGGAGCTTTAACTACAGTATCTTCTTTTATGAATGAGACTTTAAAGGAAGAAGGAACACTTAACTTGGTTAGACATGGAAACCATTTTATTTTAACTGATAAAGATCCAAATACTGGCGTTTCCGCCGTTATTTTTTCAAATAAACCCGATCCTGAATTGAAAAAAGCTCTCCGTGAATTTCAAGTTGAATTCTGCGCAGAATATGGAAAATACCTTAAGACATGGAATGGAGCACGAAATATTTTTGATGGAGCAGTAGATATAGCAGAAAAGGTATTTGGTCATTTAGCACCCTCTACGAATTTGGATGAATAACTTTGAAATCCTTATGTAATAGGTAATACACAATGGTTGCATGGGTTATTTTTCAGATCCTATTATTAGCCAGTGTCTTGTTTATAGGTGTTCAATATTTCAATTTCTTCATGGTCCAATTCGCCGGTGATTTATTCCTAAGTTTGATAACATCGATCACCTTAACACTCTTTACTGGCATTTTTTTCCTTGCTTTCGTACATAAATTAGCTAGGATACTCATGAAAAATGAGGAAGGAATCTTGAGTGGTAGAGACATGTTTTTGTGGGGAGTGACGATGACATGTGCCGATTCTTCTTATTATCTAGTAAATAAATTATTTATAAACCAAATGTTTCCTGCTATCTTTTACAGGCTGTTTGGAGCAAAGTTAGGCAAAGGAGTTGCAATTTATGCTCGCATTTGGGACGTTGAACTGATGGATATTGGTGATAATACATCGATCGGTACAGGCTGTATAATTGGGGCTCATGCTATTTCTCAGGGAGAATTATTTCGTAAGCGTATCGTTATAGGAAAAAATTGTACCATAGGTGCAGGAACAATCATCTTACCAGGAGTGACAATACAGGATCAAGTAATAGTTGCCAGTAATTCAGTTATTCCTGCAAATAGAGTATTAGAAGCAAATTCGATGTATGCTGGGAGTCCTATTAAACGTATAAGAGATTGGCAAGGTGAAAGTGTTTGGCAAACAGAATAAGAAGACCTGAAAATGAGAAGGAGAGATAGATTATACCAATTTTTTTCATAATTCAACTAGCAATGGTTTTCTCATTAATGGTTGTATTTGTGCTAGTGTATGAGTATGGAATTGAACCTTTTGGTTTTCATCCCACTTTTACGATAGTTATTGCAATTTTTTGCACTTACTTCATTTCAATTCTTATTTTAGCTAGTTTTAACAAGATAGCTAGAACTGCTATGAGGACTAAAGAGGGGAAAATAACTGGAATCGATCTTATGCTATGGATTATTCAGGAAACTTCCTTAGATATAGCTTTGAATTTATCACGCAAATTTTTCATCCATACACCGACTCCTGATATTATTTACAGGCTTTTCGGTTTCAAAAAACGAAAAGGAGTTTCAGTATTGACTCGATTATGGGATCCAGATTTAATAGATGTAGGTGAAAATACACTAATTGGAACCGGTGCAATTATCTCTGGTCACTATATCAAGGATGGAATCCTTAATCGGAAGAGAGTAAAAATCGGAAAAAATGTTACTATCGGTGCCAATTGTATCATGGGTGTTGGGATAGTAATTGGTGATAATACAGTTGTTGCTTATGGTTCAACTATTCCTCCAAATTTAACATTAGAACCTAATTGTTTTTACAGCGGTGTTCCAGTGAAGAAAATTAAATCCTTCGATAGCTAGTGTAGATAAGATGAAACTGATTTTTATCCTATCATACTCAACTCATGAATAGTCTCTAAGCATGTTTGAATTTCAGATTCAATATTATAACAGTGAGGGGAAACTCTGATGCCCCCTTCACGGTAGGAGACTGCAATTGGATGCTCTAACTTGCGTAACTTTGTAACAATTGCTTCAGCGTTCGGACAAGTAAAATTGATGATACCACTTCGTGTAGAAAGACTGTTAACAGGAGATTTAATTTCAAAGGATTGTTTATCGTTGACAAATTCGATAATCAAATCATTCAATTTCAGTATATGATCGAATATATTCTCTATACCAATATTTGTAAGGAATTCTGCTGCAACGGCAATAAGATAAGCATTGGGTCCGAGTGATGCTTGAAATCTTCTCATAGCTGGTCCTGGTTGGTAACTATGATGCGATAGATTCATCGGGACGGCATCTGACATACTCCCAATGAAAGTGGGATGTAACTTTTCTGTCAATTCTTTCTTTACATAGAGAAATCCTGTTCCCAATGGGCCAAGAAGCCATTTATAACCCCCTGCTGCTAAGTAATCAATGTTAGTTTTTTGTACATCCAGAGGTATTGCACCTAACGACTGGATACCATCAACTATTATCTCTGCATCAGCATCATGAACAAGAGAGCTTAGAGCCTCTAAATCAGTCCGGAAACCGTTACTAAATTGAACATGGGAAATTGCTACCAGTCTTGATGTATGATCTAAAACTTCCTTGTATTGTTCTAGTGATATTTGACCATTAATATGATCTATTACCTTTAACTTCAAATTATTCTTTCTAGCTAAAGCTTGGTAAGTATAGGAATTAGATGTGTACTCCAAACTATTAAGAATAATGGTTTCTCCTTCATTCCAGCTAATTGCTTCAGCAATAGCGGCAAGGCCATAACTGGTATTATAAGTAAACGCTATTTCATCTTCAGGATACTTGGCATTTATTAGATAACCAATTTTTTTTCGATCTTTGTCAATATCATTATACATTTCGTTAAGGGGAGAAAAATACATGTCACCATATGATTTATGGTGCACCATCCACTTTTGCACCTCATTTGTAACTGGATTCGGAGAAGGACCGATAGCTGCATGATTTAAGTAAATTGCTTTTCCAGTTACTGGAAAATCCTCACGTAAATTGGCTCTCATCAATAATACCATCCTTTAGAAATTATAAAGAAGTCTTTGGAAGAGTTTTCTAGAAATATCTTTAAAATTTAGCTATGAGGTTAACGGTTTTGTCTAAAAATTTGTGGAAATTAATCAGGATTGTCGCTTGAATAATCATTTTTATGTTCATTTCTAGACTCATAGGAATGAAATAAATTAGTCATATCTTTCAAATAGTTGATAATATCCTCTATTGATTGTGTTTTCATATCATCAAAAGCGTTTGAACCTTTAACTTGATTCTCAATCCGTTGTTGGGTTTTGAAAATTGATAAAGTCTGTAGTTGGTTTTTAATTTGGGAATGAAGTTTGATTAAGGAGTTTTCTTCCGTATACTGAAGAAGGGGGTTGATTTTATCCTCTGCTCCCTGAAAATCTCCTTCATGCATGTCAAGCATTGCTGAGATTAGTTCTACTTCTAATCCAAGAATCGTCTTCTCATCTTGAATGATACTTTTTAGTTCACTCAATAGTTCTCTTACTTTTGATAAATGTTTATATTCATTAGTTTGGAAAAAAAGATCTGTTCTAACTTTAGTAATCCCAAGTAATCCTTGAGTTTTTACCTCATAAGTATCAGTAAATTGAAACGCTTGAATAAAGTCTTTTTCTGATTGTTCCAGCATATTTCTATTGAAATTAATGTTTCCTAATGCAACATAATAGCGTCCTTTATCAAGTAGGTTTTTCTTTTTCCATATGTGATTTTTAGCTTCAGTAAGTAGTTCTTGAATTTCAAAGTCTTGATCTGAAGGCAATTGAGATAGTATGATCGCTTTTGTTAACAATATTATCGATGGAGGATGCCTATTCACCTTAAATGAATCAATACTCTTTGAATATAATTCATTAGCAAGAGAAAAATTGCCTTGTACAGATTCAAGCCATGCCATTGACCCAAAGGTGTATCCTAATCCAGATAAATTATTATTTTCGGAATTTAGTTTCAAGCTAATTTTATAATGAGTTTGAGCTTTCGAATATTCTCCTGTGAGAGTGTAGATCATTCCTAAAGTATTGTGAGCAAAACCAAGGGGCGAAGTGTAACTACTTTGACTACTGATCCGAACTGACTCATTCAGAAATTCTATTGCTCTCGAGTAATTCCCCTTAAATCGCAGTATTGATCCCAAGGAGTTCAGGATGTACGCTCTCCATCTTGGCATATTGGTGCCTGCCAATAGTAAAGCATCCTCTAGAAGGGCTAAAGCTGTAGAAAAATCACCAAATGGATTTTTAAACATTGTGGCTAAGTTACTTAGAATCTGAAGCTTCAGAGGTATTGGATATTTCGGAGGGATTGAATTCATGCACATATTCTTATTCTGTACGAGTTTAGAATAATTATTTGAGGCATGAGCTATGTTCGTTAGCAAGTAAACTTTTAAAAAGATCATATCTGTAGGTTCAGGGGTTATAGAGAGGTTTTGAATAAAATTTTCTATTTCAGGAAGGAATTGACTTTGTTTAATGGTAAATGTGAGATTATCGATAAATTCCAGTTTTCTTTCTATGCTTGAGGTAGATGAGGTAAATAAACTATTGAGAACTTCCTTAACTTCCGATATAAATTTTTCAGATTTCTTCAATTCTCTTAAACATTTAAGTACCATCAACGAGTAGTAATGATTACGTCCTTCATCTGATCTTGTTAGCTTCTTTGCTTTGGAATAATATGGAAGAGCTTTGTTATATTCCTTTAATTTACACAAGCTGAAGGCATAACGTCCATAGATACTTGCACGTTCAATTTTATCTAAGGAAATATTTGGTAGAATGCTTAATGCTTCTTCTAGTGTTGAGTTAGTTTTTTGAAATTCTTCCTTAAATCTTAAGAATTCTCCTTTTATAAGTAAAACATAATATCTCTCAAGATTATCCTCTATTTTGTCTAAAGATGGAAAATTATCAATTGTTCTCGAAACGAATTCTGAATCCTTTCTTTTTATTGCTCTTCGAACCTCTAAATACAATTTTTTGTTCATCGAATCTCAACTAGTATTCGTCACTTTTGCCAATGTGATTTGAAATAAGTTTGGACCCCAACATTATATATCTATTATTTGTTTCATTATTAGATTTATATTTATTAACTTAATTTTGCCATTATTCTGCATGCTGAGCAAAGAGATTGATTTGATGGAGCCTGACATTGTTTACAGTTAATTAAATCAGGCTTTTGAATTAAAGGAGGTCGTTTCAGCTTTGTAATATTATATAATAGCGATCCTCTAGGATCTCGTCTTTTTAAACTCTCCATTAGGTAGGTTAAATCAGATCTGATGGATTGTTCTGCATAAGGACAAGATGTTGAGATGATAGGTAGATTGTTAATCTCGGCATAAATTCGAATTAAATCTTCTGACACGCGCTCCAAAGGTTTCAGAAGTTGAGGATCTGTTGATTCTCTAGAGGTGATTTCAGCACTATTTCCATCCCAGCTTACCTGTGGTCTACCTCTAATTATATTCAGAAGAATTGTTGCAGCCTCATCTTCTAAAGTTGTACCCAGTACAATGAATGGAATTTTAAGTTCCCTACCAATCCTAAATAAAGCATTTTTCTTTAATATGCCACACATCATGCAGGGGGTGAAGCGTAAATTTTGATTTATTGATTTTTTTACTAATTCAGGTAGAAAGTAGCCATAAATCGCCGAATAATCCTTGCAAAATATAGTTAAGTCAAGATATTTGTCCTTAAGTACTTCAATTATCTCTTGACGCTGTTTTTCTATTTCAGGAATCTGTTCCTCAATTAGTATAGCTTTTACGGAAGGAATCCTCAGTTCTTTTTGGTTTTTTAGAATTACATCAAGCAAAGTTGTACTGTCTTTTCCTCCAGAAACAGCAATAGCAATGGGATATCCACGAGCTGCACGTGGGAATCCTCTAATCATTTTCTTTTCTAGATAATTAGAAAAACAGGTAGAGCAATAGTTCTGTTGATGTGGAGCATATGGATCAATATATTCGCCTTTATTCCCACATTTGCAGCATGTCATGAGATTCTCCCACTATGGTCAGACTGCCAGCTATCATCATCGCTAAGCAATAAATTGTTCAGCTCCATCGGTAAAACCGTCATCATTCCATATTTTTGTAGAAGTGGAGGAAATATAATAAGGTTACAGAGAAAGATTAACTATAAGGTTATATTGAAGTTTCATCTATATTCAGATGAATAAAAGGATGTGAAGGATATATTGAACTCTGAACCTATTCTAGATCTGAATAACAAACCTCTGATTGGTATGATACATTTACCTACCTTGGAAAGTTATATTACTCCTAATTTTGATTTTGATGATTCATTTAGGATAAGTATTGCAGATGCACTGACTCTGAAGCAAGCAGGGTTCAATGTTATACTTATTGAGAACTTTCATGATGTTCCGTTCCCAAAATCACGAATTAACGATGCTAAATTTCTATTAATGAGTAAGATCGTGGATAAAATACGTAAAACCGTACCAGATATGATTATTGGGGTTAATATTTTAAGAAATGCTTGTATTCAAGCACTTACTATTGCTACAATGAATAAGGCTAGTTTCATTCGTTGTAATATCTGGGAAGGAGCCTATGTAACGGATCAAGGAATAATTGAGGCTGTAGCATCACAAGTAATGAGAGAAAAGCAGATTCTAAGATCTTCTGTTAAGGTTATAGCTGATATTGGTGTGAAACATGCTACTCCCCTAGGTCAATTTTCTTTAGAAGAAGCGGCTAAAAATGCGATGAAGAGAGGAAGGGCTGATGCAGTTATTCTGTCTGGAAAAGAGACAGGAAAAATGATCTCAATTGACAAACTTAAAACATTTGTTGAGAAAACAAGCATTAAGCCTCTTCTTGGGAGTGGAATTACTTTTGAAAACGTTGGAAGAGTGTTTCCGTACATTTCAGGTGGTATAGTAGGTAGTTCCTTAAAATATGACTCTGAAAATCTTCATTCTCCAATCGATTTAGAAAAAGCTGCAAAATTAATGAATTACTGGAACGAATTGAGAGAAAAAGAAACATAAGGAATTCAAAAATGATAAGAAGACTAACTATTGAGGACTACACTGACGTAGTTGAATTATGGAAGACAGCAGGGTTAGAAACACGTCTAAATGGACGAGATAGTCCTAATCAAATAGAAAAACAGTTAAAATCCGATAATGTAATTATATTAGGGAAATTTGATAGCGATGATGTGCTGTTAGGGGTCGTTCTAGTTACCCATGATGGGCGTAAGGGATGGATAAACCGATTAGCAGTCAATCCAGAATACCAGAGAGAGAGAGTAGCCAAAGAATTAATAATCAGTGCAGAAACATTATTATTTGAAGAAAAAGGCATAGAGATATATTGTGCGCTCATCTCAAAGGAGAATCTAAAGAGTGAAAATTTCTTTACTTCCATCGGTTATGAAAAATGGGAGGAAATCTATTATTTTTCCAAAAGGGTACGACCTGATTCATGAAAAAGTTCATGAAGGTGAAGAATAATTTCAATTTCTAAGGAGATACTTTATCAAGTTTCACATGAAAGCTGGTATTTTTCCCTTGAATCAGGTGGAAAGAAGTGACAAAGGATTTAGAAATTGTAGATGATGCGGGAGATGAATTTTACACAACTAATATTCCTATTCCATTCTATATACGTCTAAAACTTGATAACGGAAAAAACAAATATCGAGCAAAAGTTTTGGATGAAGCTGGGAACACAAGGAGTTTTTACACAGGAGTTACAGATAAAGATTTCTTAGAATTACATGTTCCAGTCATTCCATTACGTAACAAAGGAAAAATCATAGTAGAAATAGAAGTGTCAGATATTAGATCTAATGAGTTTACTAAACATCAAGCAACAATAGATTACGTTAGTCAAGAAGAGTACGATTCTATTAAAAAATCAGAGATCACTGAAGAAGTTGAAACGGGAGAATTAAGTACGAGTATATATGGTCGAAATGTACTTGATATAGATGAACCCGAGGAATCACCTGAGCTTACTTCCGAAGAACTAGCATATTTAACACAAAGAACAGAGACTTTTCAGGAAATAGAAGAAGTAAAGAAAGATACTGAGACAATAAAACCAGATATAAACGCATTTACTCAGCTTGAAGAACTAAATGAAGATCCAGAAGTATCAGCGGAGCTTTCGGTTGATGAGATTTCCTATTTAATACAAGGTCCAGAATCTGTTGAGGAAGTAGTAGAAGTAGAAGAAGATCCAGAGGTTAAAGAGTTTGAAACAAGGGCATCAGTACAGCTTGAAGAACTGGTTGATGAATCAGAGGTATCAGCAGAGCTTTCAATTGATGAACTTGCCTACTTGACACAAAGAGCAGAAATCCTAAGTAAATCAGAGATAGATGAAGAGGAAGTTGTCACTGATCAAATACTATCCATAAATTCAGATGAAGAAGAATAAAACAAATTTCATCATAAGAGCTAGTGAAGTGATTATAACAGTGACAATATCTGATAACCTATTAATCTTGATAGTGATGCTAATTTACGGAATTGTGAGTGGAGGGTCAGCAATAATTTTAAAAAAAGGAATTTTCAGAGCTGGAGGAATTAAACTTGATAATTTCTTCCAGGATATTCTTCCAACTGCATGGAATTTGCTAACAACCCCAATGTGGTTTTTAGGAGGGGTAGCTGCGTTAACAGGTTTTTTTATATACACGATTGCATTAAATACATATGATGTATCGATCGTTAAACCATTAATTAACACTAATCTATTATTTACATTTGTTTTTGCAGCATTCATTTTTAAAGAACGGTTATCTATGATAGAATGGTTTGGAGTGGGGATTCTGATCTTAGGGCTTATTTTATTTGCTTTTTCTCCTAACATCGCCTCAACTAATGAAATGAATATTCTTCTTCTATTAGGGTTTTTCCCTATTACCCTCGGCTTGGTTGGGTTAATGATTGTACTTATCTTTATTTTAAAACGTATTGGTTCAGCAGAATTCGTTTTTCCTTTGTTTGCTGGAGCTTTTTTCGGTCTGGGAACATTTTTTACAAAGAGTCTATTGATTGGAATGAATGGATCCCTGCAAACGGTTTTACCTGATGATTTACTTGTATTATATTCTTTAGTTATGTTAATAGTAACCTATGGATTTGCTACAATTTCGCAACAGTTAGCATTTGAAGGCGGTCGCTTATCTATAGTTTCTCCTATTACAAACGCAGTGTCGGTTACAATCTCATTTATAGGTGCATACTTCGTTTTTTACGAAGATTTAATCCCATCCTCCTCTGGAGTGTTGTCTTTCCAATCGTTCTTCAAAATAATTGGTTTAATATGTGTTATTTCAGCACTAATACTACTAAGGCGAGAAGTAGATCTCATAACAGATCAAACGGCTTCACTATAATTTCTTTTCTCTATTTTTTGATTGTTCCTCTGTTTCTGTTTCATTATCAATACAATACGAATACTAACGGTTTTAATCAAACAAAACCAAGTTTAAATAACAAAAAGTGGTTGTTCTCCGGCAAAAGAGCCAATCATTGTCGTGTGTAATGCAATAGCGATTAAGGATACATAGCTAACTTGTTGTATGAATAATGCAAATTTTCTTCCCCAATCACGGGATAAACGAGAGAAATCAATTCCACCTGCTACTGTAAATAAGACTAACAATCCAGCCCATCGGCCCAATTCAATACCCAATTTTGAATCTGTCATATTGATTACTGCTAAGAAATCCTTAGGGCTATCGAGAGTTGGAAGAATCCATAATCTACTAATATTCAACCACATAGGAGCTAGCATACTTATTATTACCTTATCATTTTTATCAGACAATGTTAAATTACTCGTATTCGCCGACCTCTCTCTTTTACACCCTTAAATAACTTCCTTTCTCATTCACATCAAAGTGAGGTGATGAAAAAAAATCAGTTTTGCATTGATCTAATTCTCTTGTAACTACGTTAGACGAGTTACCCGTCAAAGGCAAGTGAAGAAAGACCCCTAAGAAGTGAGAGGTATTGACGCTGGCGATATCAGATGGAGAGCTACTTCAAGTAGTCCTAATGGGCGGTTCAAGTTCTGCTTGTTCTGTCCTACTGGATAACGGATGTGTGACTCATCCCGTCGTGATCTGAAAAAGCAATTTTTCTTGTCCGACAAATTTAGTCATGAAAAGCAACAATGAGAAAAACTATATAGCCAAGATATCGATGAATTTGTCTGACCTTCCTGGCAGAAATCCTCCCTTCGGATTTTGAAGTGCAGTACTCGCGAATAGAGAGATGAAAAGACAGCTAAGAGGATAATCATTGTCTTCAAGTAAACCACCTATTGCTAATTAAACTTTTAACAAGTAATTTCTTATGAAAAACGGTATGATTTCCGTAAATATTGGTAGGTGAATCGAGGAAATAACAATTTGAGGTGTGAATCCATAAATGTATTTTTTTCCTTTTCAAACTGAATCGAATGAATATTCACCTCCGCCATCTCACTCCTTTTAAATTTCCAAGGCTTGAAAGAAAGCGTTTAGGAGAAAGTAATAGATGTCACCTTCATCATATTGTCCTAATTGCGGTGCTGCAAATTCATCTGACTCCATTTTTTGCGAACAATGTGGATATCAGATGTTAACGGGGAGTCGTGGAACACTATCCTCACCTAATATGAGAGGACATGCTGAAATCCCGAAGTATTCTATTCCTAACGATTCGTATTCAACAAGAAGACATTATAGGAGATATAGAAACAGACATTCGCATAAAGCTGCAAAGATAGCATTTGTAGTCATTTTTTGCACAATAGTTCTAATTGGAGGAGCAATGTTACTTTTTCCAATGCTTGATACTTCCTACAAAGATCTAGGGCAAATTAACACTGGTTATCATAGTTATGATAACCCCGCAATGACTGAAGCAGAGTTTATAATTGATAATACAGTGGGTGGAGTGCACGTATTTTTTACTGATAATTATTCAGATCAACTAGTATGGATTAATATGAATATTGCAGGCCGATCAGACGTATCTATTGAAGATGCTGCTCAATTTGAAACATATAGTTATGGAAATCGAACTTTGTTTATTTTTAATTCAGTAGATCGTACACTTCCGAATAGTCAATGGAATGATTATAGTTATGATATTCTAATTGAACTAAGTACTCAGATTATTGGCTCATTTGATATACATGTCAGTTCTGGGGAGATCTACTTTCACTCTGGGGTGGATGCAAGAGTGAATGAATTAATACTTGATACTACAGCTGGTGAAATAACAACAGACATTCATGGTACAACTTTCATGAATACACAAGGAAAAAATGTGATCGAAACCGTATCAGGAAGTATTTACCCTCATTTTATTGATTTAGAGGCGGAAAATACGACTTCATGGAATATCAAATCAGTTTCTGGAAGTATCAATCTTGAGATGTTTTATAGTAATGAACCCCTTACATCTATACAAGTGAACTTTGATCTAGAAACGATAAGTGGAGATATTTCATATCAATTCTCCCCATACCTCGATTATAACACAAGTGAGGAGCTTTCACTTGGTTATACCATGGATGCAAGTACTCTAACAGGGTCAATAGGATTGTTGGATTTCGGTAATGAAACAGCATCTATAATATTTCCTTATACAAGCCTAACGTATGGTTCTGCGCTTCTAAACTTTGATTTGTCATTCAAATCAGTGTCAGGTTCCATAACAATTTGGAAAAGATAAACGACAAGTGTACGAAAGTAAGTAAGAGTAATCATTATTTATTTTCGTTGCATTCGAACTCCCTTGAATTTTAAAAACAAGAGTAGGATAATTAACACAAAATCTTCCGACCGAATCTTGATGTGAAAATAGTGGTAACCGCACAGATTCAGGTGGATTGGGATGCTATACGTAATTTCTTGGATTCAAATGCAATAGTAATTGATTTTGTTTTTAGAGTGCTTGTAATAATTTTAGTATGGATCTTTTTCAGTTTATTAATTCGGAAAATTCAGCATAAATTAACTCCAGCTCAAAATAACGCTCTAAAAACGCTAGGTAGAGCAACAATACTTTTATTCGGACTCCTTTGGTTAGGTGGAGAAGAATTCTTTGTTGCTGCAGCTGCACTACTTGGTACAGCCATAGGATTTGCTAGTTCTTCTACAATTGGAAATTTTATCAGTGGACTTTATTTACTTTTAACCAATCCCTTTAGCGTTGGTGATTATGTAATGCTACCCAATTTAAAAACAGAGGGGATAATTGAGGAAATTTCTATAAATTATACTAATATTTTGACACCTGAGGGAATACATGTCATTATTGCCAATCAGAAATTACTCGGAACAATTATTAAGAATACAGAAATTACCGTACCTCAAGAAGCAGTTGATAAAGGAAAAATTACTTGGAAAGATCACGAAAATGACTCATTTGACAGTGTAGATGATGTTGTTGACATTTTGAAAGGAGTCCGTACAAAATTTGCCAATATTCAAGACCAAAAATACTACCTGTACCCCCTTGAGGTGAAGATTAATCCTGATAAATACCTCCATTCCCAGATTAAAATTGTTTTAACTAACTCTTGCAAGGAGTTTAGTTCCCGTACAGATTCTGAGATCAGCTGGTTCATGAAAGATAGATCCACGTATCAATTGAACTTGATCCTGGCTAATCCATATGCAATTTTCGATCTAAAAAGTGATATTCTTGGATATTTCGAAGAACAGGTTGAAGAAATATCCGCTTAATGTCTTTTTCGAGTCAGGTTCCTGTAATGAATGTTTTGAAGCATCTATTAAGATATATTCTCAAGCGAAAGCCATTAGCATTAATGGTAGTAATTTTCATATTCATAGCACAGATTGCTGAGCTAACCGTTCCTTTACTGATCGGTATTACAATTGATAATATTCTCAACTCACTTGAGAGTGGGAATTTTCAATCACAAGCTGTCTTTTCGGGAGTGGTTCTCATTGTTTTTGCTAGTTTAATTCGTGGCATAACCCACTTCTTTGGACGGTATTTAGGATATTTACAGGGTGAAGCAGTAATACGAGAAATACGAACAGATTTATTCGTAAAATATGAAACTTCTAACCTAAAATTTTTTGACAAGCATAAAACTGGAGATTTAATGAGTCGTGCAACGACTGATTTAGAGCCTATTAGTGAATTTGTTGTTTGGGGGGAGAGGATCCTTCTTCAAGCAACTCTTACCTATATCGGTATCTACTTTGTGCTTTATTCGATTGATAAAACATTGTTTGTTTTGATTGCAATCGTTACCCCGAGTTTACTTATTCTATCATATTGGATTTCACGGATACTTGGTCCATTATTTTTTGAATTAAGAGAAAAATACGGAGAATTGACTGCAGTAATAAATGAGAACATTAGTGGTGCGCAGATAGTAAGAGCTTTCCATGCTGAAGAACGAGAAAAACAGAAATTCGATGTACAGAATCAAGGGTATATGCACCTAAGAGCTTATGCCTTTAAAATACGCTCTTTATTTCTACCAATGATTATGCTGATAATCAATATTTTAGTTACAATTTTGATATACGCTGGAGGAGTAGCAGCTGTTGAAGACCGAATATCTGTTGGAATGCTCATTACTCTCTTCACCTATTTCACAATGCTGGCTCTTCCGACAAGATTTCTTGCATTTAGTTTGATTATGTATCAGAGGGTAGTAGCAGCTGGAAATCGAGTTTTTACACTGTTGGAGGATACATCTTTTACTGAGCAAGAATCAAGCGGGTGTGTTATCACCTCAGAAGAAACACCTACAATCATATTTGATGAAGTTTCATTCCAATATACCGATAACCCTGTTTTATCTAAGATTTCTTTATCCATATCACCAGGGGAGAAGCTTGCCATTTTGGGTTCCACTGGGTCAGGCAAAAGCACACTCATTTCTCTTATTCCAAGATTTCAAGATCCTTCAGAAGGAACCATTAAAATAAAGTACTCAGGAGGAACATTCAATCTTCAAGATCTGAATTTAGCTGAATGGCGCAAGAAAGTAGGTTATATTCATCAAGAGCCTTACCTTTTTGGCAGAACGATTGCAGAAAATCTTACTTTTGAACTATCAGATATTAAGGAATCTGAAATAGAACGAGTGTTAACAATTACTCAATTATCTGAATTTGTAAATGGATTACCAGATGGTATTCATACAGTAGTTGGCGAACGAGGTGTCACTCTTTCAGGTGGCCAAAAACAAAGACTTGCCATTGCACGATTGATCCTCAGAGATAACCCTATAATGATTCTAGATGATTCCACCTCGTCCTTAGACGTATATACAGAATCTCAATTTTTGAAAGACTTCCATATTATGCTTACGAAATCTAAGAGAAAGCATACGGTAATTTGGATAACACAACGATTAAGCACCTTGAAAAATGTTGATAGAATTATAATACTGAATCGTGGGAGAATCTTTGAACAAGGATCACATGAAGACTTGCTTAATAATGGTAAAATATATCCTTTACTCTGGAAAACTCAAGAAACAGGACAAGTCGATATAAAAATCACTATAGAAAAGATCTTTCAGGAGAGGGGGGAATAAAATGGCCACTCGAAAAGATAATCGCGATTTACTCACACATGAGTACAGCGATTTTGAGCTCTTCCGAAGATTATTGAGTTATACTAAACCTCATGCCGTGGTATTTTTTCTCGCACTAATAGCGATGCTTTTCTCTACGGTTTTATCTTTAATTCAGCCATTGTTACTCAAATCAGTTGTAGATGATTATGTGGTACCAAAGGATTTAGAAGGGTTGGGATTAATTGCAATTGCTTACTTTTCAATTACTGTGATCTCATTCTTATTAAATGTTGTAACAACTTATATTACTACAATAACTGGATTGCGTATAATAACGAAAATTAGAGAAGAAGCATTCTATAAACTCCAAGATTTGAGTTTGGATTATTATGATAAAGAAGCAGCAGGAAGAATTGTTTCGAGAATTACTAATGATGTTGAACGATTGCTTAATCTACTCTCTACAGGTATTATTGACGCAGTAGTTAATGTAATGTTTCTTAGTTTACTTTTCTTTGTCCTTCTGTCTCTTGATGTTGCACTAACTCTTACTGTGGTAGTATTCTTTCCGTTTTTAGCGATTTTCATTGTTTATTTTCGAATAAAAACTCGTTCTGCTTGGCAACGTACAAGAAGAACGCTAGCAAAAGTTACTGGTTACTACCAGGAATCAATTAGTGGTATTACAGCCACAAAATCTTTAGCTGCCGAGGATTTCGTAACTGATGAGTTTAACATGCTTAATTTCGATAATTACCAAGCGAGAGTTAAAGCATTAATGCTTTTTGCAATAATGTTTCCTTTAATGGATCTCATATTAACACTGGGGACCGCTTTGGTATTAACAGTCGGTGGATTATCAATTGGAGCCCAAATAATTTCGACTGGGACACTAGTGGCATTTCTCTCTTATGTAACGAGACTTACTCAACCCATTATGACTCTCTCAAATTTTTATAATAGTTTACTTAGCTCTATGGCAGCTATTGAGAGAATATTTGATATTTTAGATCATTCTCCAAGCGTTATTTCTCGGGGTAATAAAGAATTTCCAGTATATGATGGAAAAGCAAAGATTAATGGAAGGATAGAATTTAAAAATGTAAGTTTCCAGTATACTCCAGAATCTGAACCAATATTAGATAATATTTCTTTAATCATCCCTCCAAAAAATACATTTGCTCTTGTAGGACACACAGGAGCAGGAAAAACTACAATAGCAAGTTTACTCTTACGATATTACGATTTCAAAGATGGAGAAATTCTCTTGGATGAAATTGATATACGAGATCTTGCATTAGAATATTATAGAAGTAATCTTGCCATAATTCCACAAGACAGCTTCTTGTTTACAGATTCCATTAAGAATAATTTATTGTATGGCAATCCTGATGCTACGGATGCTGAAATTGAAAGAGCTCTTCTGAAAGTAGGTGCTTATGACTTTGTGATGGAAAAGGGCATTGATTATGAGGTTGGTGAACGTGGATCACGTCTTTCGATGGGAGAAAGACAGTTGATCTGTTTTGCTCGAGCACTCCTTGCGAATCCACTTATCATGATACTTGACGAAGCCACTTCTTCAGTAGATGCCCATACTGAACTCGTCATACAGCAGAGTTTACAGAATATACTTCAGAATAGAACAGCTATAGTAATTGCACATAGATTATCAACAATAAGATTCGTAGATACAATCGTAGTACTTGATAAGGGAAAAATTGTTGAGTTTGGTACATTTGAACAGCTTTTAAAGAAAGGAGGTCTATTTGCGGACCTTTATCAGAAGCAGTTTGTTGGACAAGACATCTAAGGTTACTGATTATTGATGACATCAGAAAATGGAAATAACAGTATAAAGGGAGATATAGAAACTAAAAGACGTTCTACTCTTTCTTCTCGGGAAAAAATTCCAATTTATGCTACAAGTATTGGTTGGGCGTCAGGTAGATCGTCAATATTCACATTCTTATCCTATTTCGGAGTAGTGT
>JAEOSP010000205.1 GCA_016840305.1 Candidatus Hodarchaeota archaeon | reverse complement strand
CGGTAAAACCGCTGCTACCATCTCCAGACGTGATGGACAGGCAATCCGATTGGTATTAAATCCTGAATTCGAGGACTCAAGGGAGGAAGAATATCCGGAAGCGTATGAGCTCTTTGATAAGCTCGTTGTCAAGAGAGAAGAGGGTTCCCCCGAAGAATACGGAAGATTCATGGGGCTGTTTGCTGAGATGTCGGTAAAGGAGCTCAATGTTCCCGCAGAAAAGGCGTTTCTGATAAAAGAGGAGAAGATAGAGCTGCCGGCTTTTGCGCCCATCTTCGATTCGATCAAATGCGAGGTGTGTGGGGAAAATGTGATGAAGTCAAGGGCGATTAAAAGGGATGGGAAATACCAGTGTGTCGCATGCTCGAAGGACGAGCACTTTGAACTCAATGGGAGTGGTATTATCCAGAGGGGAGAGCGATAGACTAATTATTTCATAAAATCCATTGCTGAATTTTTAATTCTGTACAGCTCCAAAAAGTGCTTATTTAGGTTGCTTATTTCCTGCGAAAACTTTACGATTTTTTGATGTAATTTATTCCATTGCAATGTGCCCCTTTTGGGTACTGGAATTAAGACATTTTCTAAACTACTTGTTTTAATACGATTATGAGATGATGATGTTCCCGTCGTCATGCTCTTAATTTGTTTTTGAACTTCCTCTAATGTTAGAAGCAGGATTATTCCATGATTTGAAATTGAGGCTTTTGGCGACATGATTTCGAATTCTGAAGAGCATGTGAAATTTATACTTAAGTCGGGAACTACAAGCATTCTGGGAATCCTTGGATTAATTTTTGAGAAAAGAATATCCCCAGGTTTGCAAACAATACCGGGATATTTTGGGTGGTAATTGTACAATTCGGTGAAATTCAACAATCCATCAATAGAAATATGCTTAACACTAATGCAATAAAATTTGGATGGTACTATCTCGTGGCGCCTTTGCGGTGTAACGAAATTAACCAATTCCTTTAGGGCGAAAATTTTTATGTTGCTATTTGAGGATTCCTTTAGTTCTTCAATAGTGCGATATTTTAGAGCATTAAAATGGCTGGGTGTCCAGTATTTTGAGGTGATTTGCGAACGTTTCAATAAAACACACGGCGGATTAATTGCTATGATTTTATAGCTTTTTTTTGTGTCTTTTTTTGTGTTTTCGAATATAGCAGCAATTTCCTCAAGGTCATTTTTGCCTTTAATGACTTTGATTGGTGCTCCTTTCCTTGATCCTACTTCAAAACCGATTTCTTTGCACTGAGCAATAAATACCGAATCATTTTTTAAGTCGGGAGATTCCTTGGTGAAATATAATATTGATGTATTCGTTCGGGTTCCAGCCTGGGCGAATGTGACCGTTGGCAGTTCAATAATTGCTCTAAGTTTTATTCTTTTTTGTAGGCGTTCCCGCAATGTTAATGCCATACCACGGCTTGAAACAACACTATCAGGTATAATTATTAGCAATTGTCCTTTTTCTTTTAGAAGGGAAAGATTTCTGTCTATGAATAGTAATTCAGAATTAAAGTTTACCTTGCGATTATTAATGGAAAGGTCATGAAGATAAGGAAAATTATCCTTTGGTTGAAGGCTTATTTCCTTTGCGGAAAATATGGCTCCGAAGGGAGGGTTGGTTAGTATACAATCTACTTTTCCATTTAACTCATTTAAGAAGTCGCTATTTAGCAGAGAATTTCCACAATTAATAAAGTGGTTTTCTGTATTAAACAATAGCATGTTAATTTTTGAAAGACGAATCATCCGATCGACTTTATCTTGTCCGTACAATTGAATATTAATTCTTCGTAGCGTATCGTCCTTTTTTGCAAAACGATAGAAGGTAGCCAAAAATGAACCGACACCGCATGTTGGATCCAAGATTTTGATTTTCGGGGGGATTTGTGTTTGATTTTTCAAATCATGAATTGCTATTTTACACATAAATTCTACCACTTCAGGCGGTGTCATATATTGCGCATCTTCAACATTATTTCGAAAATTGTCTCGGACAAAATGTCCAAATGATTCATTAATGATGTCAAATTTATTCCCATTTTCATTTAATTCTTCAATATTATCAATTGAGTTAATCACCAGACTAATCAAATCGAAGGCAAAATCCTTATCATGATTATGGATATTAAGCTGAGAATTTGGGCTGAAGATTGGTTCACCACTCTGGCTCTGAAAGATAGAACAATGAATTATCTTCTTGAACAAACGTTTGACTTCTATTACAATATCGTAGTCCGGATTTTGCTTATAACGATTGAGAATTTGCCTTAACCTATTATGATTATCTTGTTTTCTTAGCTCATAAAGATAAATTGCTATGAGCTTTATCACTTCATCAAGCTTAGCATTCGAATCATCAAAGCGACCCATCTTATGAAATTTTTCACGCATTAATTTAAGTTTGCTATAAAATTCTGTATATAGTTTAGAAGTCATGATGAAATTCCCGAATAAATAAGATAATAATCATAAGTAAGATTATAATCTATCATAATACATTATAAAAATATGTCAAGTACTTTTTCCCCTCAGGTTCTAGGCGATTTTTGACAAAAATTCTCCTTAATTATATTGGGTTTGTAGAGTAATGTCTCCATTACATATATGCCCTGAATGGGCAATTGCTCAGAATGATAAAAAAGGGGTAGCTTCAGATTTCCAAATTCATTAGTTGTAATATTCTCCTCGCCCTTTTCCCAACGTGGTGGATGCAACTGTAAATTTGTTTTTGCTCCCCCTTTTTTATCGTTATCCCTGGCCCAATCCAATAGTACTTTTCTGAAGTGTTTATCCTTTGCGGGTCTTACTGCCCATGCCCTGCATCTTAGGATGTCTCCTCCACGCTCCGTTGTATCAATAAGAACAAAAAAGAAGTAGGGTACTGAATTCAGCTTTTCCTTTAGGTCTTTTTGTGATTTCATCCCACAGTTTACATTATTCCATCTTGGTGTATCCATAGCACTCAAACAGCTTGCAGATTTCACCTCAGAGCCGTCAGAAAGATCATCGCCTTTTCCTCGTTGTCCTTTTCCAGGTATTCCTGATAAAATTGTGACAAGATGCTGTGATAAATAACCAAAGTCAATCTGTGAAGTTTGCATTGTCAGATTATGCCATTGCTGCAATTCAACCCATTGCTTTAGAATAACTTCTTCTATAAATTTCTTTGCAATCGTTTCACGCTGTTCCACATTCAGGCCTTTTAAGTCCATTAAGGTCCTCCTTTTTTGCGGTACTAAACAGGTAAAAGCTGTTTATTTAACTGGCGTGGGACAAAGCGATCAGAAAGAGCAAAGTGAACTTTGTAATAATATTTGCTTTATCTACCTGCATATTCCTTATTGACCTAGCCGAATATAGCAGGGGGATATTCAAATGTCAAGTACTTAAGTATAGGGTGTTGCAATATGAGGCAAAGAAGATATACTCATTTATATGAGCCATAATTGCGTAGAATAATTGAAACCTCTTGCTTGTAGATTGTGGATATGGCTTCCTGGCGCAATAGCCATTGAATGGTTGGTTGGAACATAGGATTAGGGAAAAATGTCTTGCATATTCATGAATATCCTCTATAATCCTTCTGGTAATTGCTCATCGTATTGGTATTCT
>JAEOSP010000204.1 GCA_016840305.1 Candidatus Hodarchaeota archaeon | reverse complement strand
GTTCGTGTGTAATACCAACGTTATACGATCATCTCATACCAATATTTTTTTGCAATAGTAATTCGTATAACATTATTTTTGGAAAATATTTTTAAGCCGTTAGATTATCTCTTTTCATGATTCAAATGAAAGATCATAGATTTGTGATCTTAATGAACAAGGATGTAAAAGATCGACGTAAGATTTATGATATATTAATCAAATGCATGGCCTGAAGAGCCTAAAACTTCTCTATTCTTCCGAATATACAACTGTGTAAGTGCTTCACGTGCAGGAGCAAGATATGTCCTTGGATCATATACCATTGGTTTTTCAATGAATGTTTTTCGGATCAAAGCAGTTAATGCAAGTCTACCATCAGAATCAATGTTTATCTTGCATACATTCATCCGTGCAGCTTTTCTTAATTGCTTTTCTGGAATCCCTATTGCATCTTTCAAGGTACCACCATACTCATTGATCATATTCACTAAATCTTCTGGTACAGATGACGATCCATGAAGAACGATTGGTAAATTTGGACGTTGTTTCTGGATTTCTTCAAGAATATCAAATCGAAGTGGGGGAGGTATTAGTTTACCCTCTTCATTTCTAGAACATTGTGCTAGAGTAAATTTATTTGCCCCGTGTGAAGTTCCAATGGAAATAGCTAGACTATCACATTCTGTTCTGGTAACGAAATCAATAGCTTCTTCTGGATCAGTATATGTTGATTTTTCAGCTGATACTTCGTCTTCAATTCCTGCTAATACTCCCAATTCACATTCAACAGACACATAATCATCTTGGGAGTGTGCATACTCAACAACTTTTCTAGAAATTGTGATATTTTCCTCATATTCTAAATATGAACCATCAAACATTACAGAACTAAAACCCATATCAATACATGATTTACAGATCTTAAAATCTCCACCATGATCAAGATGAAGACAAATTGGGATCTGTTCTCCATTTGGATGCAACTCTTTCGCGTACGCAACTGCTCCTTCTGCCATATATCGTAATAATGTTTGATTTGCATACTCTCTTGCACCTTTTGATACCTGTAAAATCACTGGAGATTCTGTGGCAACACATGCTTTGATTATTGCTTGAAGCTGTTCCATATTGTTAAAATTATATCCTGGAATCGCATACCCACCTTCGAGAGCCTTCTCAAATAGATTCCTAGTATTGATTAAGCCTATTTCGCAATAACCTACCATTAATTACACATCTGTTCGAATCTCAATCAAAAGAAAGATATTTGAAACTTTTTCTAAGCTTTTTTCAGCTTATTGAAACTAAACCTAATTTTTTATATTCATTTAAAACTTGAGCTTTTCACTTATTTCTGAAAAAGTAAGGTTCTATACTTCTTTTGCTACTGACCAATAGGGGGAATCTCAACTTCACCAATCGTGATTCTATAAAATTTTATTCAGATAAAATAAGGTGGGATAGTAGGATTTTACTTAGTCTGAATAATCGTTTTTCCAGACTTACTTTTCCCCCATGGATCAAATTATATAAAGAACTGTCATTCGATGAAAAATTTAAGAGTCTCTCATCTGTTCTCAATTTTGACTTCGTCGAGTTGTTTTGGTCTTCGAAGAGCCTTTATCTTTTGTCAAATCCTACAATTTAGAGATGAATTAGAAAAGTATCTTCGACATAGTCGTACCTAATTCACATTCCTTTTTCGGGGAATTAAGGAGCTATCTTATCTGCAATGATTAATATTTGATATTCAGGTACCATAGGTTCACTAATCCCGAGATAGACTGTTTCAATTACCCTAAATCCATGAAATTCCAAAATTTTTTCCCACTCTTTTACCTTAAGGAAATTGATCGGTACATTAATATCTTCATTTCCAATAACTCGATTGTAAAACCAATCAAAAAAGCTATTAGTCATCCTTATTTTATCTTCCTCAATATATGCTTCTATAATGACTAATCGATTTCTCGTAATTCTCACTGCTTCTTTTATTAGAAATTCAGGATCATTTGTATGATGTAATACAGTATATAAGATGGTTGTATCGACTTCCCCATCAGCTAAAGGTATTTCTCCTTCTGGATTATATAATATCAATGGCAAATCAGTAAAGTTATAATCTACGATATCAACCAGAAAAACATCTTTTTTTAGTTGTTTTGTTATTTCTAAGGCTAAAAGTCCATTTCCTGCACCAAGGTCAAGAAATTTCTCTCCAATAAGATAAGGTTCAACTAAGTCAAAACTCCTTTTAGCACATTCAATTGCAATAGCCTTTTTATCGATATCATGACTATGAGAATTAAGTCTTTTTTCAAGGAATCTTCGTAAGGTTCTTTCAACTTCAATAAGAGGTTTTCCTTTTTTCACACCTTTCGTTATGGTTCTATTCACATAAAACCAAAAAATATATCTTTGGAAGAACGTCAATTTCGCAATTTTCATTGTAGATAAAAATAAAGATCGGATATCATTCCAATAGAGTTGAGATTGTTTATTTTTCTTCAAAAAAATTGGATATATGAGGTCTTCAACGGCAGAAATATCATTTTGATCAATAGTTTTATTGAACGTTTGAATCATTTGATTTTTACACACCCACATAAATGAGCCTTTACTCATTTATCTTTAAGTGAGCACTTACTCAATTAGTTTTTAAACCTTATGAATAAGGTTATTTTTGATCTTATTATGGTCTCAAAGAAAAAATTTGTTCGAAATAAGCAAGAAAAAATTGATCTAATTTATGATACATTCTTTAAACTAGTTTTGAAACAAGGTTATCATAAAACAAGCACAAATCATATTGCAGAGTCAGCTGAAATCAGTATTGGGACGATTTATAACTATTTTCCGCAAGGAAAAGAGGACATTATTAGAAAATATTTTGAAGAATCGATGGTTGCTTTTTTTGAAAGCCATGATTTAAGTAAGATGGCGAATGACAATATTAGAGATTTTCTCAATCATTTTCTTCTGGATTTATTTGAGAATCATAAAAAGAATTTAGGATATAATCTAGCTTTTCATTCTGTACTACAATCTGATAAAACATTATCCGATGCACATAAAGAGAAGACTATCTATTTCTTTGACGATTTAGTCAGAAAATTAAGGAAACTAAATGATAATTTTAAACAATTCTCTAAGAAAAGGTTGGTAGATACATTTGTTTTTATGTATAATCTTGTTAACGCGATTATATATCATCATTTATCTGTGATGGAATTTTTTGATAGAGACGACGAATTTATTGAGTATCTTTCAAATTTAACAGCTTTTTCATTGGAGTTTTATCTTAAAACATAGATAATTTAGGGTATATCATCAAATCCTTCAATAGTTTTCTTTCATTTGAAATATAAGTTTTTAAGGAATGATATTCATAATGTTTTCCTAAAGGTTTTTCCCAAGAAAAGAAGTGTATTATTACTGTGACTGAATTATCAGCATTTGCTCAATTAAGTCTACTTATCACGATTTTGGGTTTTCTAGTGGCTTTTTTCATTCCAATTAGCGTTACATATAAACGTTTTGGCGAATTCCCACCTCATAGATATGATTTAAGAAATTTTCTCTTGGTTTTTATCTCATTACTTTGGATTGCAGTCTCTCTTACACTAGTTATCAACCCTACTTTAATTAATCTTTTTGGAGTAATTAATCTCCTTATGAATAATTCAATTCAGTTCCTATTAATATTCATCGGGATCATACATGCTATTTCAGGGATAGGCCTGATGTTCCTAGCATTTTTTGAGATGGAAAGTTCCTTTAGAATGGGAATTCCTCCTGAAGAGTTGGAACCCGCCCCCTTAATAACTAGTGGAATTTTTAAATACATTAGAAACCCAGGATTTCTCGCATATGACCTGGGAGCGATAGGAACATTTCTATTTGCTCCTTCTCTAGCGCTTCTCATCATTGTGCTAGCTATCTGTGTAATATTTCATCTTCAAATTCTTCAGGAAGAGCAGTATTTGACAAATGTTCATGGAGACACTTATCTTACATATCTAAATTCTGTTGGACGTTATTTTCCGAAACTATTATCTTATCAAGTAATTAAAGGTAATAAAAGCTCAAAAATCTAGAGTACCTGAGGATTAGACATAAGTCTAAAGAGAATGGTCACAGAGGGATTTTTTCTTTAGAGTGATGAGATAATCTGAAATTTCAATTAAATTGTTTTATCTCTGTATGCTGAAGAGCTGTTTTATATATAGATCCTCTTGAAAGAAAGGAGAGTCCTAATCCACTTCCCCTCACAGCTAACACTTTAGTAGGGATAATTATTCCATAAGTATTCAGAATTTCATCTGGTAAAATTATGCATTCGTCTTCAAGAATTAGTGTCCAGCAATAATATCGATTTTTATAATGAAAACTCTTATTAATTGGGACATTGCAGGAAAAAATTCCTTCAATTTGTTGTACTACAGATTTAATCAGGGTATCTTGAAATTTTTCGTACTTAAAAATACCAAAACCACCAGAGGTTTTACTTCCTGAAATTAAAACAACTTTTTCTCCTGTCCTGAACGAATATTCGATAAATGCTTCCTTAGGAATCTTTATTTTACCATCGTTACCAATTCTTGACCATCCAAATACATACTTCCCCCCTTTCACTAATTGTGGCATATTCTTTCTCCAATTTTAGCTTTCAGTTAAAAAACACGAGTTTCAATAAGGAATTAACCTTTTTTAGCTTGGGTACAAAACATGATCATTTTTGTCTGACAACAGTAAATTATTCGCATTCACAGACCTCTCTCTGTTACAACCTTTAATAACTTACCTCCTCATTTACCTTAAAGTGAGATGATAAGAAAAATACCTCAGTTATGGAAAAAAACCAGTCAGAACCAACGTGTAGTATAAAAACCATAATCTTAAAATAAGGTCAAAATGCAAATTAAATGATCTAAAGTCTTTAAGTTCACAAATACTTTGTTGTTGAATATCGTATGCTAAAGCTGTTATGATGGTGAAGACTGCAAATATCATTGATAATTGACCCACGCAAAGTAATAGAATAGTAAAAGTATTGATGTCCAGAAATAAAGAAAACGGAAATCCAAGAATTGCCATCGCGGT